>JADKFU010000004.1:0-300000 GCA_016717285.1 Chitinophagaceae bacterium | reverse complement strand
GGCTCGCCCACTCTTATGCATCCGTGACTGAAAGCACGTGCCGGCTCATTGAATAAACTCTTTGACGGAGTATCGTGCAGGTAAATGGAATAATTATTAGGGAACAGAAATTTTACGCGGCCGAGTGAATTGTTCGGTCCGGGTTTTTGCCGGATGGCATACGGAAAATTGTAACCTGAATAGTTGCTCCAGTTAACAGAAGAAGGACTGATCACTTTGCCACCTGCCACCACTTCCATATTGTGGCTTGCAATATAATTCGCATTCCGTTTTGCTCCCGGAACAATTTCTTTGGCAATAATACTTGTTGGAATATTCCAGTACGGACTAAATACAATGTATTTCATGTTGCCGTTAAAAATTACCGTTTGATTATTCACGGAACCTACCACCACATTGCATTCCCAGACTAAAGAATCATCATCATACACATGAAGTTTGTATTCAGGAATATTCACCGCGAGATAATCACCTTTCAATTGCACAGGCACCCATCGTGAACGTTCCATGTTGATCATGATCTGCTGAATGCGTGAACTCAACGGAACATTCAGCGCAGTAATCATGGAAATGCCTATCACACCATCTGTTGCAAGTCCATGACGGTCCTGGAAGTTCTTCACGGCTATTACAAGAGTGCTGTCGTAAATATTACTGGTTGTATCTGTTGATGCAAGATCGCCGAGGAGGAATAACCGTTTTCGGATGGCATTTATTACGGTGGAAGAATCACCGGTCTTATAGGATTTTTTATCGGCTACTATCAATTGCCAGCTGCCTGACTGTTCCAATTCATGATATTTTTTCAATTGCGACTTCAGCAAATCATATTGACGGTAAACCGGTTTTTGCTGCGAGAAATATTGTGGATTGGACAGCATGGAGTCGAGCAGAGCCACATACGGTAAACGTTTCTGCTTGATGTACCAGTCCACATCCTGCAGTTCTTTTTCACCAAGACCTCCCCAGATTTGCTGCGCATACTTGAAAAAGGAAGCAGAAAGCAACAACTCCGTTTCGGTTATTAAAGGATCAACCCCTTGAATTACGTGAGAGCCACTTGACAGCGAATCATACAGCGATTTCAACTGAGGATTAAAAACAGTAGTGTCGGTAATGCCTTCTTCACGATAATTCATCAGCATATTCATGAAGTTGGCTGCATGTTCTGTAATTCCATCGTTGTTGAACCATGCGAATTGGTAATTGCGACGCTGATAAAATTTCCAGGCCTGCTCCTGTTGGTTTTTGAACTCAGGATGCTTTATTAAAAAATCTGCAACAGCAATACTATCTAGAAATAAATTATTGACACTTACCGGTTCGATCAATGAACTGTCCGTTTGAACCTGATTATTTTTTGCAGCACGGTTACCTAATCCTGCACCGCACCCATGCAGCAGCAAAAGAGGAATCAATCCAAACAGGAAATTATTTCGGATAAAGAGCATCATAAAAAGTCGTGTTGATAAGCAAAGGTAGGTATGAAAAAATTGATGTTTGATGTGCAAATGTTTCAATGTGCCGATGTGCCAATGAAATGACTTCTAATGACTCATGACCAATTCCTAATTCCTCATCCTCGGCGGCACATGCGGTTTCTTCTTCCTGAACACAATGCTCTTCTCATCCTTAAATCCCACCACACTGATGTTGCCATTCGTTTCCAGTTTTGCAAGACTCACTTCAGTGATATTTTCAAAACCATTTTCACGGATGGCGCCTTCCAGTTCGTTTTGGGTGATTTGTTCTTTGCGTATATTTTCAATCACCATTTTGCCATGATAAATCAGCAGCACGGGTTCACCTTCAATCAGCTTATTGAATTGTGAACTTTTATACACCAGATTTTTAAAGAGAAGGTTTAATGCAAACAAGGTTATTGCTGCTACAATACCCACCCATAAACTATCCCAGTCGCCATCCACCATGGCATTCTGAACGGCATTGCTGATTAACAACAGAAACACTAAATCAGTGATGGACAATTGGCCGATCTCGCGTTTGCCAAAAATGATAATTGCCAGAACCAGGAAAAGATAAACAGCAGTGGTAGCGCCTATTACAATCAGGTAATTAGGATGTGTGGCAGAATTTATAGCATCAGTGAGCATAAAATTGTTTAAATAATATTCTAAGGTCGGATTAATTTCTGTTTAGTGAAGTATTGGCTGGTCACGGATGGGCGAAACTGCATGATTGAACGAATAATTTCCAGAGCATGAGCATGCAATTACAGTACCTTTAGATAATAAAAATTTCTGCTGATGTCAATTTATGAAACGGTGCCTGCCGTGGTTATGCTCTTTGTGATTGTTTTATTTAAAAGCGCTCTTGTAAACGGCCAGCCATTGCATTTAAAAGTTGTGGGCGATAAACAAACCGGTTTTTCTGTAGAAATCTTTGATGAAAATAAATTGCTGGTTACCAATACCGAAGAATTTTCACTGCAACTATTTAATAATGATTTAAGTACCGTAGCAAATATGCCGCAATGGAAAGGCCAGGCATGGACAGGTGATGAACATCACATCACTTTACAGGGAGATTCGTACACCAATGAGTTTGATGCGAACCTGTCTGTAACGGTAACCTACGAGGTGATAAGTGATAGCATTGTTAAAAAGACGATCGGGTTGTTTCAACCTTCCATGCCTGGCATGCTGTATATTTTGAAAGAAACAGCAAGACCTGCGGAAGAACCAGAGAGATACATCACATTTGAATTTGATAGTTTTCCGGGTGGCTTTGTACATGAAATGTTTCCTGCTGCAGGTTTTATTACGCCGGATAATAAAGTAGTAGGTTTTTTAACAGATGCAGGATACAAAAATCAATACACCAGAAATACGCGTCGCCGGTTCAGCGGCCGTGGTGGTGGTTTTGTAGGTATGCGCAGATTACCTGACGTTAACTTATTGTATGTAGCAACATTAGAAGACAGGCTGGCACATAAAAATTACATCAGCCAAACATTTGGCGAGTTGTATAATCTAGATGCTGGTACTGAAAGGGTTTTAAAATTACCGGAGTCATATAAAAAAGAAGGCAATGCTGAAATAGTGAAAGTGAACGACGTTATTTCAATAACCGGGCATTCCGGTGGCAGAGCCGGAATAGAATTTATTGCGCCATTGAAAGATCAGCAGGTTTACACGATCACTTTCTCGTGTAAAGGAAATGCACCGGTGGCCTTGAAACTTTTCAGAGTTAAGAACGGAAAAAAAACAATTGAGCTGGAAGATGGTGTTAAGTACATTGATAACTTTCCCGCAACAACAAGTGAATGGACGCTTTTTAAAGGTAGTATTTTGGTGCCTTATATTGAACATGACAGCGTATCCATGTTTATTGGTACGCAATCAGATAAAGAATGTGAGCTGCAGATAAAGGACCTGCAATTTACAGAGCATCAGCCGCAGCCGTCACCCTACAATGTTCTACCCATGGGTGAAAGGGTGGAGAAGACCACCTATATTTTTGTGGAGTCCTGGAAATCGCATCAGCAATTTATGATCTCCTCTCAAGCGCGGTTGGCTGAAGCAAAGGGCTTTCAAGGATCTTTGATTGAAAAAATGCTCTATGCCAATTTTAATATGCTCACCTGGATTACGGATGTAAATGACTTTACGCCGTTCAATGTGCCCAATATGAATTACGCTCCGGATATGTATAACAGGGATTGTTTTTTTTCAACCATTTCATCGTATAATAAAGAATTGAACGAAAGTCTTTGGGAACAATGGGGAAAAACACAAACACCTAAAGGCGGCATCGGTACTATTATTACACCGCTCATGGGTTCAGTAGAAGCAAAAGACAATGAAGCGACTATCGAATGGCTCATTTGGGCAATGATGAACAAGCGACGATTCGGCAGCACGCTTCCGAAAGAAAAAATTGAAAAGGCGGTTGATTATGTATTGAATGAATTTGATGCTGACAGGGATGGAAAATGCGAATCACATTTTTCATTAAGCCAGGTGGATATTGTTGATTTTAATCCGAAGACAAACCGGCTCGCAGTGAATCAGGGCATGCTGGTGATTGCGTTAAAAACTATTAAAGAATTGGGTTTTGATATTTCTGAAACCTACGTCCAAAAAGCGGAAGAAGAATACAGGAATTTTTATGACGTAAAAAGAAAGCACTTGTTGTTTGACCGGAATTTCCCGGACATCATTACGCTTACTGATCTGGAACCGGAATTTCTTTCTTTGTGGCTGTTCAACAGTCCCATGCTGACAGATGAAATGGTAAAAAATCATTTGGATCAGATGCCTGTGCTGAATAAAGTTGCTAACTCACCTCACCCTGAATATGGTACTACTGCACCCATCTGCGTAAGGTTAACAAATGATAAAAAAGGCTTTGCCTATCTCAGCGGAGATTATCAGCCCTTTGATAAATTCGGAGCAGAAAATTACAGTAACGGCAAGAGTGATGGCTTTTATTACAATGGCGGCAGTTGGTTCAGGGCGGAATATTGTGCTTACGTGGCAGGATTAAAACATGGTTGGACAAAAGCGGGTATGTTGATGGAAAACAGGGTGTGGGCAGAAATTTATCTGAATCCGGAATGGCCATTCAGCAAAGAATTTATTCCTACAAAATGGACCACAACGGATAGCTGGTGGACATCTACCAAAGGGCTTTGCTGGAACGTATTTATTTTAATGGCAGATGAAGTGGCAGGATTGCGTACACCGGATATGGACCCCGATTACAAGAAAGATACTTTAACTAAGTAGCTGCGCATTATTTATTTTCCCATTATTTTCTTGCGGTGTTTCAAGCCCCGGCTTTGAAGTTCCTGAATTATATTATCCAATGTTTTACCATAAGTCGTCATTAAATATTCAACGGTAACAGGAAAGTATCATACACGGTTCTCTTAAACAGTGGAGGGCAACCACCTGTAACAGTCATACTTTTAATTTTAGTCTGGATATCAATGTTCTTGCGGAACAGAGAAATGTTTTTGCAACCTTCCTTTCAGAAAACACTTAGGCTTTCAGCAACACCTTGATTTTTTGAAACAATGCGATACGTTCGGGCAGGCCATTTTCACCTCCGTTAACTTTGCGCGTGATCGCTTCATTGGGCAGGCAGGTATAATCATACCATTTCTTCACCTTATCATATCTCCTGATGGTAACCTTTTGATCCGGCGGAAGGCAAAGATGGTTCAGGTCTTTAGCAACCCAATAAATCATTGCTGATAACGCCGCCCATTTTGGATTACTGAGCAACAGTGGTGTTTTTACCACACCATCATCTTTAAATAATGCCTTTTCTGCAGGAGTTAAAAAATCCAGTTTTAAAAGTGCTTCATTGGCTAAATGATGATTAGTGCGTCCAGTTGTTTGTAAAGCACCATGTCCCTTAAACTTAACACCATCACCTTTATAAACATTACCAAGATCTTTTCGTCCTTCATACTTTTCGCCGGTTGCATATTCTTCAAATGCGTTAAACTGATCCGATTCATGGCCAACCTGCGAGAAGAAATAAGCCACCTCTAACGGCGAGTCTATGCCAAAGTAATCCGCAAAATTGTTATAAGCATCCACAAACCCATTGAGGTTGGCCATCTTTTTTTCCTTGCCGGTTTTGGGATTTACTTTAGGAAAGATGTTAAAAACATCTGTGGGCTTCAGTTGAATTTTTGCCGGGTACGTGGTAGGCATGGGTTTGCGGTTTTAGTGGTGTATTCAAATGTAACAGTTTTCGAATGTGGTGAGATGTTTACATCAAAATATTAATGCATCTACTGTGCAATCAATCACCGATTCAACAGGTGTGCCGGAGACTACCGCATACTTTCCTCACCACATGCTGAAGAAAATGCCCGGATAAAACATGCATAAGTCGTGTTTTATTCGCAGGCATTGTGGCTAATTGAAAATGAATGCTGTCTAGTTCTTGTTTTATCTTAATTATTGAGTGCTGCGATTGTAAAAAGCAAAACCCCTTCAGAATTTAAATTCCAAAGGGGTGTTTTTTTGAAAAGATAACAGTGGAAATTATTTCTCTTCTTCCTTTTTTGAAGAAAACATACCGGACAATTTCTCTTTTACATCAGCAATTACATCTTCAGCCTTATCCCGAAACTCACCGGCCACCGCATTCATCTTAGTCTTCATGCCTTCCGTAAGTGTTCCTCCATTTACCAGGTTATCAATCTGATCTTTGAAGCTGTCCGGTAATCGGTCTTTGACATAAGCCGAAACCGCTTCAATAGATTTCTTTGCCTGTTCTTCAGTGATCCCGGCTGCGGTGGTCACTTTTTTAATAAGATCTTCCATGGGTTTAGTTTTTTTAGCACGTTAAAATTACGGGTTAGAACACGGATAACACAGCGTCAGCAGATTTAAATGGATTTTAATTTGATTGAGGTGTGAGTAATTGTTGAATTTGAAAATGTATTGACGGGCTAAAGATTTCTATTCGACAATAAATCATTTCTCACCCTATGAGTTTTATATCTGGGTGATCTGTGTTCTATTGCAGCTTAAAAATGTATCCGTCTCCTTTCATACGGAGCATAGCGGTTGAAAAAAACATTAAAGCCGAGCCCTGCAACAATCCTGATCTCATCAAGGTGGAAGCTTTCTGGCGATTCAGGGTAGTAGGTTCCGTGTACATAACCCACAGAAGTATAAAAATGCAGGTTGTTGAAGAGGTAATAACTAAGTCCGCCATTCATAGCAATCACCGGTTCAACGCCTGTTTCAACCGGAATAGCCGTATTCCCGGAAGAGAGACCGGGAAAAGCCAAGCCGGGTTGAACGGAAATGTAAGTGTCCCAACGCTTATAGGGAAAGTGATAGGCAGCTCCCATTAATAGGCTGCTGTTTTTCTGTAACTGTCCTTCAAAATTATAATCAGGCATAAACAGAAAGGCGTCAATCTTCACTGAAATTCTTCGCTCCATAAAATATTCAACACTGCCATTGATGTAAATATCCTGAATGGGATGACTTACGAAGATACCACCTGCCACACCGGCCCCGCAGGAAAACATGTCTCTTTGAAGAAATGATTTTTTGTTCCGCTGTGCAAAAAGGCACGATGGAACAAGCAACACCAAAAGCAAAATCACCACTGTATTCTTTTCCATAGATCGAGCATTTTAAAATTCATGCTGATGGTAAGCATGAACTGTCCGTCAACTCCGCTTCCATTTGCTACATAAACTGATTGATCACCTGAGCTTACCGTTTCAATCTTGGGACCGAAGTGCCACATATAAGCTGTACTAATCGTAATATCCGATCTCCAGGTAACATTCAGGTGCATCCCTAATCCTGCATGAGCTGCAAAATTCCAACGGCTGGCAGCATTAGTTGCATCAGTTGTTTGATGAATCTTCTCATAATCAGCGTCCGGACCGGCAAAGAAAAATGGTTGCACCCGTTGAAGTTTACGCTGGGTACACAACATGAAGGAAGCGCCGATGTGAGCATTGCTTTTTATCGCGCTGTCGCCATATCGTCCCTTTAGAAATTCGCCATAATATTCTGTGTTATAATGTGGCGCCAACTGAACCCTGCTGCTTAATCCGAGTCCTTGTGAAATATTCAGACCATCCGGACTACCTGCAAAGCCAAATGGAATTCTCGCTCCCAAAGAAAAGATGCCGCCTGTGGTATATTTTATCTTCATCGGCCGTTGTGCAGCAACAAAATATGGAAGCAGCAACAAGAGGAAAAGTAATTTCCACTCTTTAAGGAATTTATTAGCTATATGTTTTTGTGGTTTCAAGTTCATTACAACATTTCGAAAACTACCAAAAAGAAATGGATTCTAATAAATACGGCTATCTGAGAAAGTGCTGACTCCATATCGTATTGTAAAGTTCTTTCCGTATAAAATTACGTTTCCGGTTATTTCAAAATTCAAAAATTAAATAACTGATTAATTGATCGCGCAGTTAACAGGGTTTTGAATAGCAACTTTTCATTTTGAAATGGATTTTAACTTACTTTGAGCAGAATCAATCAGCATTTTCTTCATTACAGAATTACATCAGGTATGGTTAAGTTCGGAAATACAATTTTTCATTACCGCAATTTTTTATTTCCGCTGTTTTATGCCATGCTTTTTATTCCATCACCACCGGTTTTTTCCAGTTATGTTACTGCAGTTATCACCGGATTGATCATCACTGTTACCGGTGAAGGCATTCGCGGTTTGACGATCGGTCTCGTTTATATTATTCGTGCCGGAAGAGAACGAAGAATTTATGCAGAGGGATTATTTACTTCGGGATTGTATGCTCATTGCCGAAATCCTTTGTACATCGGGAATATCATGATCCTGCTTGGATTGGGTGTTGTTGCCAACTCACTCCTTTTCCTGTTGATCTTTGTGCCGTTATTTATTTTTCTGTACCAGTCCATCGTGATTGCAGAAGAAGACTTTCTACAGCAAAAATTCGGTGTGGCTTACAGCGAATACAAAAGCCATTCTAACCGATGGTTTCCGAAAACAGATGGATTGATGACAACCATGCGCGAGATGGATTTTAATTGGAAGCGTGTTTTTATAGAAGAATACAATTCAACTTATATCTGGATGACCGGTGCCGTGCTGTTGATTATGAAAAGCTATTATCAGCAGGAAGGAAAAGATAACTTCAGCCAAAACCTGCCTTTCTTTATAGCAGCATTATTGTTTTTGCTATTGCTTTATTTTCTTATCCGCTACCTTAAGAAATCAGGCATTTGGAAAGGGGATTAATATTTCAGTCTCCTCTGCGTAAATTGTTGCATTGCTAAACTGTTTAATTGCTGCTACACCTTCATGGAAACCCCCAAAAATTAAACAATTTGACAATTAAGCAATGTTAAAGTATTTCATGCAAAGGAAAGACACACGTATAAGCACTGTGTGCGCAAAGAAAAATCCTACTTCATTCCTTCGCGGGCTTTGCGCCTTTGCGGGAACATACCAGGATGGCCGCTTTGCCGTACACACTTCATTTCCAAAATTGCAAGAGTATGCTTTGCACCACTTATCTTTGCGCGTTTAAAATAAATCCTGCTGATGAAGAATCACTTATCATTTTATTTCTTTTCTGCTTTACTTGTATTTATGTGTGCCTGTAATAATCCTTCCGGCAAATCAGTAAATAACGCTTCAGATACAATCGCTGCTCCAAAATTTGATTCCACCAAAGCACTTTTATTTCCCGGTGAAAAGCATTTGAAAAATGTACAACAACTCACCTTCGGTGGCGACAATGCTGAGGCTTACTGGAGCTACGACAGTAAAAAAATCACTTTTCAACGCACAGATCATCAACAGGTAATGTGTGATCAGATCTATTTTGGCACAGTGCCTTCCGATAGTTCTAAAAAGTTTGATTTCAAATTGCTGAGCACCGGAAAAGGTAGAACCACCTGCAGTTATTTTCTTCCCGGCGATTCATTAATTCTTTATGCATCAACGCATCTTACACAAGACACCTGTCCACCTGTTCCGGATCGTGAAAAAATCAAGAAGTACGTTTGGCCATTGTATAAATCTTTTGAGATTTATACGGCTCGGTTGGATGGCAGCATTAAAAAACAATTGACCGCCAATAAATTTTATGACGCCGAAGCTACCATTTCTCCAAAGGGAGATCGTATGATCTTTACTTCCACCCGTGATGGCGATCTTGATTTATATACCATGAATCTGGATGGCAGCAACGTGAAACGTATCACCAAAGAATTGGGCTATGATGGTGGTGCATGGTTTTCTCCGGATGGAACAAAAATTGTCTGGCGGGCTTCACGACCAAAAACGCCGGAGGAAATCATGGAATACAAGGATTTACTGAAACAGGATTTGGTAGCGCCCACTCATATGGAAGTTTACATCGCCGATGCAGATGGAAGCAACATGCATCAGGTCACCAACATGCCTGGCGCAAATTGGGCGCCTGTATTCACGCCCGATGGCCAACGGATTTTGTTTGCTTCCAATTATGAATACGAACGTGGTTTTCCATTTAATTTATATCTCATCAATCTTGATGGAACCGGTCTGGAAAAAATTACGCGGTCAAATATGTTTGATGCATTCGCGATGTTTTCGCCGGATGGAAAGAAACTGGTTTTCTGTTCAAACCGCAACAATGGCGGCACGCACGACACGAATGTTTTTGTTGCCGATTGGGTGGAATAGCAGGAAGCAAATGATCAAGGTTTGGAAAAGATTTGCGAACAGCCTGACTTCTATTGATTATCTTGAATCTTTTCCAAACCTATGACAGACTTCTTTACTAACGAAGGCACGATTGATAAAAATTTATTCTTCAATAAATCAATTCCCTTTAAACTCGGGTTTCCTTTTTTCCATAAAAGCATGCATGCCTTCTTTCTGATCGTTGGATGCAAAGCAGAGATAGAAATTTTTTCGTTCAAGCAGTAATCCTTCCTCCAGGGTCGTATTGAATGCCTGCAACACGGCATCTTTGGCAAGTTGCGTGGCAATGGGAGAATTTTCGGCCACTTGTTTGGCAAGCTTAATTGCTTCCTGAAGATATATTTCAACAGGCACCACCCTGTTGATCAGTCCTGTTTTAAGTGCTTCTTCCGCATTAATTAAACGTCCGGTGAGAACAAGTTCCATGGCAAGTGCTTTTCCCACGGCGCGTGTTAATCGTTGTGTGCCGCCGGCACCTGGAATTACGCCGAGTTTAATTTCCGGCTGTCCGATTTTTGCAGTTTCGCTGGCAACAATCAGATCACAATGCATCATCAGTTCGCAGCCGCCGCCCAAAGCGAATCCGGATACAGCAGCAATCATTGGCTTCCTGGTTTTCTTTACCTGGTCCCACGTGCGGAACTGATCTGCCTTCAACATTTCCATTGCAGATGCTTCTGACATTTCTTTGATGTCGGCACCGGCAGCAAACGCCTTTTCATTGCCGGTAATAATAATCGCCCGCACATTTTCATCTGTGTCCAGTTGTTGCAAAGCTTCCATTAATTCAGTCATCAATTGCCTGTTGAGGGCATTCAGTTCTTTCGGCCGGTTCAGCGTGATCAAAGCAATATGCTGCTCCACTTGCGGATTTACAATGATAAATTCAAAGCTCATTTTAGTATTTGGATTTTATATGGTGAGCAAAGCGATGCCTGCACCGAGCAGAATGGCAAAGATTTTTTTTCTTCCGAATAAATGTTGTCCTGATTCTGATTCAAAAAGAATAGTGGTGGAAACATGCAGAAATGAGCCAACAGCCATGGCAACGATGATGGAAAAAATAGGCGCATCAACTGCACTGAATTGATTGGAAAGCAATACGGCTGCCGGTGCGACCAGCGAAAACAGCACGACAAAAACCAATACATTCCACTTCTTATAGTTTGAAAAAAGAAGTACTGATGCCAGCGCAAAACCCTCCGGAATTTTATGCACGGATATTCCATAAAGCAATGAATGATGCCCATCGTCCAGCATTTGATGATTGGAAAGCGGGATGCCATCGAGAAATGAATGAATGGTTAATCCCAGCAGCAATGCGAAAATGTAAGAGTTGTTTTCAATATGCTCATGAAAGTGACCGTGCTCAATTCCATGGGTTAGCTGTTCAAGAAATATCTGTATAAAAAAACCTGCAAGTACATAAACGCCTGCATGCTCGTTGTTCGCAAACACTACCGGAAACAGGTGAATCAGTGTAATACTGAACAGGAATGCGCCGCTGAAGCTGAGCACCAGTTTATAATGTTCCCTGCTTTTTGTTTTGAGCAGCAGTGCGGCAAAACCTCCAATCAGCGGTGCTGCAATTAAGATGATAAAATCGAGGGCGTTCATTTATGCAAGTGGCTGCGGATTATTTTTTTTTAAAATGGTTTTACAAATTCTTCCGGTTATGGTTCCGGTCACTATTCCCAGCGCAGCACCACATATAATATCGACCGGATAATGAAGGCCGACATAGATTTGAGCAAAGGAAACTAGTGCCGCCCAAAAAATGGCAACAGGCGCAATCCATTTAAACCGGTGACTCAACAGAACGATTAAAAAGCAGGCAATGCCAAAATGATTGGCTGCATGTGATGAAACAAAACTAAAGCCGCTGCCGCAATTCACCAGCAGGTGAACCTGCGATGATATCAATGGATCATTGCAAGGACGCAACCTTTGAATCCAGGGTTTGATGACAGTGCTGCTTAACTGATCGGTAATAAGAATAGTGATTGCGGCCATTACCATGGGAATCCACGACAACTTTCTGAACCTCCAAACAAAATAAATAACCAGTAAAATATATAGAGGAATCCAGAAGTTTTTATCACGCACATACGGCATGATATAATCAAATAACGGATTTCTTAATTGTCCGTTAATAAAGAAGAAAAATTGCTGATCAAGGTGAAGGAGTGAATCCAATAGTTAATTTTTAACCGGTGTTGCGTATCAGACCTTCTCGCCAATGATGATCATCCTGTTTGAATTGGGCTCATCAAATGGATTCAAATGATAATCGCCGAATACGGCAGTGATCTTCAATTGATTTTTTTCAAAAAGCCTTTCAAAATCAGCCAGCCGAAGTGATTGCACCTTTTCTACAAATTCGAAATCCCTGCCCATGTCCTGAAAATAGATGCGCTTCAGCACTGCGTTTTCCACGAACTTTTTTTCAACCAAAAACATAATTCCGTCACGGGTAACGTATTCATGAGGAATCAGCTCGTTTGATATTTTAGCAGCATTAAAAAAATCAATCACGAGCTTGCCCCCTTTCTTCATTGCAAGGCTCATGGAATGAATTGCTTTCATGTTTTCCTGCTCTGTTTCAAAATAACCGAAACTGGTGAAGAGGTTAAAAACAACATCAAAATAATTGATATAAAAAACGGTGCGCATGTCATGCAGAAAAAACGAAAGGTTCTGGCTTTCGAAATGGAGTGCGTGACCAATGTTTTTCCAGGAGAGATCAATGCCGGTAACTTCAAGACCTTTGGCAGCAAGATATACTGCATGCCTTCCCTTTCCACAAGCAACATCAAGCGCGAATGTTTTTGCGGAAAGTTGTAAATGAATAAGCAGATTGTCTATAAATTGTTCTGCCTCCTGCTCGTCCCTGTGTTGGTAAAGAATGTGATAATAGGGAGAGTCGAACCAGGTTTCAAACCACTCTTTTTGCTTCATAGTGTTTTTTTACTGATGGAGTAAAGGTAATTGAAATGACTTTATTGCTTCATGGAAATGCGAGAATAATTGCCCGAATGAAAACCCGAATGTGACAAAGCAACCTTGCCGTTTTGAAGTCGACGCCAAGCCGTTCACCGGATCGAAAGTGTAAAAAGCTGACTGCTATCTGCGTAAAAACTCCTTGAGATTTTGGTTATTTTTGCGCCTTTCCTTTAATACTTTCGCAAGTCGCAAGCTTTGACACTCATTAAATCCATTTCAGGTATCAGGGGCACCATTGGCGGTAATGCAGGTGATAATCTTACGCCTGAAGACATTGTGAAGTTTACTGCGGCATTTGGTGCCTGGCTGCAAAAAGGATCAAAAAGTAATAAAGTGGTGATCGGTCGTGATGCGCGTACTTCAGGTGAAATGGTATCCGCTTTTGTTACTTCCACTTTAAAAGCGATGGGCATAAATGTGATTGACCTTGGATTGTCAACCACTCCAACTGTTGAAATAGCGGTGGTGGAGGAAAAGGCAGCCGGCGGCATTATCATCACGGCCAGTCACAATCCTGTTGAATGGAATGCATTGAAGCTGCTGAATAGTAAAGGAGAGTTTATTTCTGATGCGGATGGAAAAGAATTGCTTTTGTTAGCAGCGAATTCGAATTATCAATTTGCAACGGTTGACAAGCTGGGCAGTTATAAAAACGATGATAGTTACATTGACAAGCACATAAAAAAGATTCTTGCGCTCAAGCAGGTGAATGTAAAAACCATCCGCTCAAAAAAATATAAAATTGTGGTGGATGCTGTCAACAGCAGCGGCGGTATTGCCATTCCAAAATTGTTAAAGGCACTTGGCGTAAAGGAAGTGGTACTGCTCAATTGCGAACCAACAGGCAGGTTTGCCCATAACCCGGAACCATTGCCTGAAAATCTGAAAGCACTGGCCTCCAAGGTAAAGAGCAGCAAAGCCGATCTTGGAATTGCCGTAGATCCTGATGTGGATCGTTTGGCCCTGGTTTGTGAAGACGGTAGCATGTTTGGTGAAGAATATACTTTGGTCGCTGTTGCTGATTATGTATTGAATAGCAAAACAGGAAATACTGTTTCCAACCTTTCTTCCACACGAGCATTGCGCGATGTAACCGAAATGGCTGGCGGAAAATATTCCGCGGCTTCAGTAGGTGAAGTAAATGTGGTGAAGAAAATGAAAGAGGTGCAGGCCGTAATCGGAGGAGAAGGAAATGGTGGCGTTATTTACCCGGCATTACATTATGGACGAGATGCATTGGTAGGTATCGCTTTGTTTCTTTCACACCTCGCTGCTTCAGGTAAAAAATGTTCTGCACTCAGAGCTTCCTATCCCAATTATGTAATTTCCAAGAATAAAATCCAACTAACAAAGGAAGTTAACATCGACCTGGTTTTTGATGCGTTGCAAAAAAAATATGCGCAGGAACAATTGAATACTGATGATGGTCTTAAAATAGAATTTGATAACAAAAGCTGGGTGCATTTGCGCCGTTCAAATACTGAACCCATCATCAGGATTTACGCTGAAGCAAAACAACTGAAGGAAGCCGATGCGCTTGCAAATAAAGTGATCAAAGACATTAAATCAATAAACCACATAACCTGATAACTTAGTAATTCAATAACAGCCACCATTTCTATGAGAATTTACTTCGACAATGCTGCCACTACTCAGATGGACCGTGAAGTGATTGATGCAATGATACCATTTATGGAATCGCATTTCGGAAATCCTTCTGCCATTCATTTTTTCGGACGTGAAACACGCGCTGCAATTGAAAGAGCGCGCAAGACGGTAGCGAAATGCCTTCATGCAACACCTTCAGAAATCTTTTTTACTTCCGGAGGAACGGAATCAAATAACATGGCCATACGCTGTGGTGTACAGGCTTATCAAATTAAGCACATCATCACTTCTCCTATTGAACACCATTGTGTGATGCACACTACGGAAGCGTTGGAAAAAAAAGGACTGGTCAATTTGCATTATGTAAAAGTGGATGAAAAAGGACGTTTTGACCTTGTGCATCTTGAACAGTTGCTTGCCGAAATCGGTGAGAGATGTCTCGTAACACTCATGCATGCCAACAACGAGATCGGAACCATGATGGACATTAACGAAGTGGGAACAATTTGTAAAAAATACAATGCCTTATTTCATTGTGATACAGTACAGACTGTTGCTCATTTTCCTTTTGACCTGGAAAAGACACCCGTGGATTTTATTTCAGGTGCCGCTCATAAATTTCACGGTCCAAAAGGAACAGGATTTTTATACATACATCATTCGATAAAAATTCCACCACTGATTTTTGGCGGGGCACAGGAAAGAAATATGCGTGCCGGAACAGAAAATGTTTATGGCATTGTAGGCCTTGCAAAAGCACTGGAAACCGGTTATGAGCACTTTGAAGAAACCCGGGAACAGATTACGGAAGTGCGCAGCTATATGAAGGAATCTTTGAAGAGCAATTTACCGGATGTGGTTTTTAATGGTGATGTGGATGGAAATTGTTTGTATACGGTATTGAACGTGTCTTTTCCCATGAATAATAAATCACAATTGCTGTTGTTCAACCTGGATATGGCTGGTATCTGTGCTTCGAGTGGAAGTGCATGCAGTTCAGGCAGTAACGAAAATTCGCATGTGCTTGAAGCCATTCATGCTGATTCGAATAGAGTCGCTATCCGTTTTTCGTTTTCTAAAAACAATACGAAGGACGAAGTGGACTTCGTGATCGCAAAGCTGAAAGAACTAGTGGGCGAGCCGGTTACTGTTTAATTGAAACAGAAAACTGTTCAGAGATTATTCAGGAATTGAAGGGTATCAACATGATCTGCATACTCCCATAACTCCGGCCATTGCGTTTTTCCCAAGGGAATAAATTTCTCTCCTGCAATACATTGAATCTCTTCTTGTTTTCCTGCAAGTTTTTCCCGCAGAGAGTCCTCGTTTTTATATCGTTCATAATGCAACATCGCAACAGGTGATACAATGCGTTCATCTTCCCGCAACATTAAAAAGTCGTTGTTGAAGTGCGGTTCTTTATTCATCATAAGCAAAGTCAGATTGTAATCGAAGTTGTTTTTGTATTTGTTGTGTTCAATCACTTTGCGGAACGGCTCTATTGCTTCAAAGAAAAAGTCAAAAGTATATTGCTCCGGCACCATCAGTTTTGAAACATTTCTGCATCCAAGACCGAAGTAAGAAAAAATATCATTCCCTAAAAGTTGCAATGCTTCTTTTGATTCATTGCCTGTAAGCACCGCCACCGATCCGCGGTTTTTGCGTATGATGTGCGGAAATTTTGAAAAGTAATAATGGAAGTACCGCGAGGAATTGTTGGAGCCCGTGGCAATCGCCGCTTCCATGCCATTGAGTAATTCAGCGATGGTGATTTGTGAACGCCATTGTTCATCCGTTTCAAATAATTTTTCGAGGAGCCAAGGCAAAAGGATGTTGTCTTTTGAAGATAGTTTAATAAGTGCTTTGTTACCGGAAAGCAATACACAAAGTAAATCATGGAAACCAACGAGCGGAATATTTCCCGCCATAATTAATCCCACTGTTTTTTGTGGATGCGGTTCTTTCAGGGAATATTTTGAAAGCCATGCCTCCAGTTTTTCACCCGGCAAAAACTGATCGCGGATATTTTCCATCATTCGAAAAGTGTTGTCGCGTGTAAACCATTTGTTGTGCAGAAAAGCGGTTTCGGCAATGTCTTTTACTTCCTGTGCTCCTGTGTTCAATGCTTTTGCAAGCTGACTGATGGACGTAATTCTTTTTTCTAAGTTCATACGATGTATTTTCATTGTTCAGCAACAGTTTTGATAGTACTTTGCTGCAACAACAATTAACGGTTGAAATATTTTAAACGGTGAACCTGCTTGAAAAGCTGGTTTCTTTTATAATTTTGACGACGCAAAACTAAGAACTATGGCTATTCGAATTACTGAAGAATGCATTAACTGCGGCGCCTGTGAACCGGAATGTCCGAATAATGCGATTTATGAAGGCGGTGCTGAATGGGCAGTTGCTGATGGAACCTCTGTTAAAGGGAGTGTTACTTTGCTTGATGGCACAGCGGTAGATGCTGATCAGCGTTTTCCTCCTATTTCCGACGACATTTATTACATTGTTCCAAACAAGTGTACAGAATGTGAAGGATTTCATGAGGAACCGCAATGCGCTGCCGTTTGCCCGGTAGATTGCTGCGTACCTGATCCGGAACATGTGGAAACGAAAGAACAATTGCTGGAAAAGAAAGCCAAGATGCACGTCTGAACCACGAACACATAAACGAAAGCCCTTTCAGAAATCCTGATAGGGCTTTTTATTTGGAACTCTTTCTACCGTGAATAATTTACACTTTCTTAATTGATTGATAGAGATTCATTGGCTTTAACGACAATTTCCGATTCATACTAAATTACCGGAAAGCAACATTCGATGTTTTTATGGCATGCTTAGCGCGTTTGCGAGTCACTCTTTTTCTAAGAATCTGTTTTGAAATCAATTAATTTTTTTACAATGCTCTTTGGTTCGGCTTTGCCAGAAGCGCACCCTGAGCGCAGCCGAAGGGTAAGCGATGTAACAATTATATTGATTAATCATAGGAACTTCTAAGGGTTTAACAATAGTTTAGTCTTTAAAAGTAAAGAAACCATTGTGGTCTGTCTTTAAATGCTGTTAAGTGTTAAAATACTTTTAGAAATTCTTTGCGTGATTGTCATTCACCTTATTAGTATCCGGTTCAGTCGGGTCTCCAACTTCCATCTTATCTTCACGGGATAATATGTCCAACGAACCAACTCCTCTCCACCAACCATATGCTTCGTTACAAGTCAGAGATTTCCGGCTATACCTATTGGCGCGCATGTTTATTACTATGGCACTCCAGATGCAGGCTGTAATTGTCGGCTGGCAGGTTTATTCCTACACTAAAGATCCACTTTCACTGGGCTTAATCGGATTGACGGAGGCATTACCTTATATTATTTCCTCCTTATTAGGCGGTCATGTTGCGGATATTATAGCACGCAGAAAACTAATCATCATTTTTTCGCTATTGCTGATTTTGTGCTCCGGAAGTTTGTTTTTTTTCACGTTGCCTTTCAGCCATTTGCTCGAAAAGTACCACACCTTCCCCATTTATGTAATCATTTTCCTGATAGGAATAGCCAGGGGTTTTCTGGCACCTGCCATCACTGCTTTTTTTGCGCAGATCGTTCCAAGGAATTTATTTGCCAATGGTGTTACCTGGATTTCAAATACGTGGCAATTTGCTGCTATCTCCGGTCCGGCTATTGGAGGTCTGGTCTATGGTTTCGCAGGGATCAGTTGGGCGTATGGCATGCTTTGTTTTTTCCTGGTTTTGAATGCGTCCTTATTTTTACAGATTCCTTCAAGACCTTTGCCTGTTAGTGATAAAAAGGAACCATTAATGGCGGGGTTGACAGCAGGAATCAGGTTTGTTTTTAAAAATCCTGTCGTGCTAAGTACGCTATCGCTTGATCTTTTTGCTGTTCTATTTGGCGGAGCAGTGGCCATGTTACCGGTTTTTGCTGCGGACGTTCTTTTAGTGGGTCCGGAAGGATTGGGCATCATGCGGGCAGCTCCGTTTGTTGGCTCTGTGATTACCGGACTTTTCATGGCCCACCGCCCATCTATGAGTAAAGCCGGCAGGAATCTGTTACTGGCTATTGCAGGATTTGGAATCGCCACCATCTGCTTTGCGCTTTCCTCAAACTTTTATCTCTCCCTGTTGCTGCTGTTTCTTACCGGTGCTTTTGACAGTGTCAGCGTCATTATTCGCGGAACCATTCTGCAACTGATGACGCCGGATCACATGAGAGGCAGGGTTTCAGCCGTAAACAATGTATTTGTGGGTTCTTCCAATGAGATTGGCGCCTTTGAATCAGGAGTAGCCGCTAAACTGATGGGACTTGTCCCTTCCGTCATTTTTGGCGGATCAATGACCATTCTGATTGTATTTCTTACGGCATACATTTCACCGTCGATCCGAAAACTTAATATGCGGAAACTTCAGGAGCAGGTGAATTAGGAATTAGGAATTAGGAATTAGGAATTAAAGGCTAGGCGATAAGATGAAGCAATTAGGCCTTTATCGGATTATAGCAGCATTAGGCATGTTGCGAATTTAGGCATTAGGCATTGGCATTGACTACGAATTAGGAATATTAATTTGTGGCTTATAAGGTAGGATTTTCCACAAGATTAAAGACAGGCTCAGAACCAAGGACTCTGGACTTCCCATTGAAGAGCTAACCAACCCAAACATTTCAAAACACCTAAACCATATAAACATTTCAAACCACCCAAACCCTTCAAACCTTCAAACCTTTCAAACTTCATTCTTCCGTTTGCAGAAAAGGAAACTTGTGCTATCTTTGCCGTCCATTTTTAAATTTATCAACATGTCGAAAGTTTGTGAAGTAACCGGGAAGAAGTCGATGAGCGGCCATAAAGTGTCGCATTCCAACATCAAATCGAACCGCCGTTTTATGCCGAACCTGCAGAAAAAGCGATTCTTTATCCCTGAAGAAAACCGTTGGATAGAACTCAAAATTTCTACCGGAGCCATTCGTACGATTAACAAGAAGGGGATTTCGGCTGTGTTGCGGGAAATGAAGGAAAGAGGCGTTACCGTTTAAATGTGCTGGCAAAGCCCTTAAAGGGTTATCAGCAGGAACCAATTATTTTCAAAGATTCAAGCGTAATTAGAAACAATGGCAAAGAAAGAAAGCAGGGTGCAGGTGATTCTGGAATGCACAGAGCATAAAACCACTGGCATGCCGGGTACTTCCAGATACATCACAACTAAGAACAAGAAGAACACTCCCAACCGGATCGAATTGAAAAAATACAATCCGACGCTGAAAAAATATACCATTCATAAAGAAATTAAATAAGCACAATTATGGCAAAAGATGCAGGTAAAGTATCCAAGAACGCGAAGGTTGTAAAAGATGCGGCACAGTCGGCTGCTTCCAAAGCGTTTGTTCGTGTGATCGTTTCTGAGCGCTCCGATAAATCCGGCGCTTATGTTTTTAAAGAGAAAATGATACACAAGGACAAGGTGAAGGAATTTCTGGCTAACGGTCAATAATCCTTCCCATCAGGAAATCCGAAAGCTTCTCTCATTTGGGAGGAGCTTTTTTTGTTTGAACCCGTATCGCGACATACATGTCGCGTGATTAAACAACTACTGCGACAATCATGTCGTTAACAAAAAATAACTCCTATGGCCCTATTCAAATTCTTTAGCAAAGAAAAAAAGGAAGACCTCGACAAAGGGTTGGAAAAAACCAAGGAGAATTTTTTCACCAAAATTGCCAAGGCGGTAGCTGGAAAAGCAACAGTTGACGATGAGGCGCTTGATGATGTGGAAGAAGCACTGGTGGCTTCTGATGTTGGCGTTGAAACAACAGTGAAAATTATTAAGCGGTTGGAAGAACGCGTGGCACGTGACAAATATTTAAACACTTCCGATCTCAACCGGATTCTGAAAGAAGAGATGGTACAGCTTCTATCGGAAGCTACGGGTGCCCCGGCAAACGATTTTGAAATTCCCTCCAATATTCACCCTTATGTAATTATGGTAGTGGGCGTGAATGGTGTTGGAAAAACGACTACAATCGGAAAGCTCGCGCATCAATTCAAGCAGCAAGGGAAGAGTGTCTTGTTGGGTGCTGCCGATACTTTCCGCGCTGCAGCTGTTGACCAGCTTACCATCTGGAGCGAAAGAGCGGGTGTACCTATTGTAAAGCAACCTACCGGCGCCGACCCTGCTGCCGTTGCTTTCGATACATTGCAATCAGGTGTAAGCCGCAATTCGGATGTGATTATTATTGATACAGCAGGAAGGCTTCACAACAAGGTGAACCTGATGAATGAGTTGGGCAAAATTAAAAGAGTGATGCAGAAAGTGATGCCTGATGCACCACATGAAGTGCTGCTGGTGCTGGATGCATCAACCGGACAAAATGCGATTGAACAGGCGAAACAATTTACAGCGGTAACTGAAGTTACTGCCATTGCACTCACAAAATTAGATGGAACAGCCAAAGGCGGCGTAGTAATTGGCATTGCCGATCAGTTCAAAATTCCGGTTAAATATATTGGAGTAGGAGAAAAAATAAATCAACTCCAGGTTTTCAATCGCAATGAGTTTGTGGAGTCTTTGTTTGAGGGGAAATAGGTAAAAGTCATTGGTCATTGGTCATTGGTCATTGAGTCATTACAGTTGCTGATCATTAACTGAAAAAAAATGCGCACGAAATCAATTCATAAGCCCACCATCAACGTAATCACACTTGGCTGTTCAAAGAACATGGTGGACAGTGAAGTGATGATGGGACAATTGCGGGCGAACGCTTTTGATGTGACACATGAAAAGGAAAATGCTGACAGTGATATTGTGATCATCAATACTTGCGGATTTATTGATCGGGCAAAAGAGGAATCAGTGAATACCATTCTTGAATATGCGAATGTTAAAAATGAAGGCGGCATTCAAAAATTATATGTTACCGGTTGTTTAAGCGAACGCTATAAGAACGAATTGGAAGTGGAAATTCCGGAGGTGGATGCTTACTTCGGCACCATGGAATTGCCTGCATTGCTGCATAAGCTAGGAGCGGATTATAAACATGAATTAATTGGTGAGCGGCTGATGATCAATCCGCAACATTATGCGTATTTGAAAATTTCTGAGGGCTGCAACCGCACCTGTTCCTTTTGCGCTATTCCATTGATGCGCGGTCAGCATGTTTCCAAACCGATGGAAGACATTGTTGCGGAAGCAAAAGGTTTGGTGAGAAACGGTGTGAAGGAAATTATTCTGATTGCCCAGGAACTCACTTACTATGGATTGGATATTTACAAAGAACGCAGACTGGCTGAACTACTGCATGTTTTAGCGGATGTTCAGGGTTTGGAATGGATTCGTTTGCATTATGCTTATCCCAGCAAATTTCCGATCGAAATGCTGGATGTGATTCGTGAACGCGATAATATCTGTAACTATTTAGACATTCCATTGCAGCACATCAGCGATCCGGTACTCAGCAGAATGCGCAGACAGATTTCAAAACCGGAAATTTATGAATTGATTGCAACGATTCGTGAAAAGGTGCCGGGCATTGCACTGCGGACGACTATGTTGATGGGCTTTCCGGGCGAAACGGAAAAGGATGTAGCGGAACTGATTGAATTTATTGAAAAAATAAAATTTGAACGGGTGGGCGTATTCACCTATTCGCATGAAGAAGGAACTTCCGGATACGAATTAACAGATGATGTTCCGGAAGAAGAAAAGCAATTGCGTGCTGCCCGTATCATGGAAGTTCAGGAAGGAATTTCTTTTCAACTCAACCAGCAAAAAGTCGGTAAGAAATTTAAGGTTTTAATTGATCGGAAAGAAGGAAATTATTTTATAGGAAGAACTGAATTTGACTCTCCTGAAGTAGATAATGAAGTGTTGATTGATGCTGCTAAACATTATCTGCGTGTTGGTGATTTTGCCAATATTGAAATCACACATGCCGAAGAATTTGATTTGTACGGAGAACCGGTTTGATTTGTGTAGAAACGCAATGCTTTGCGTCTCCTCCTATCATGGTATTTGCCACCTAAATACTAATGGCACTGAAAAATATTTATTAGTAAAAGCCGCGATGCAGCGCGTCTCTACCGGAGAATTACACCATCCGCAACAAATACCAATTGACGGCTCGGCTTGTTGATAGCCTTAATTTCTGCTTTTGATTTTCCGGCATCTTCCGCATAATGGCGTTGCTCATCTACCGAAACTGTTTCCACCATGGCGATGCCTTCCATTACCGCCGTTTTTCCAGCACTGTTTTTTGGAACAAAAAATCCATAGTCTTTGAATTTTACACGCATGGTAGTTCCATCACTTTTATCGATAGTCATCCAGCAGCCTTTCGCCTGGCAGCATTCTACCACCTTGCCGGTGACTTTGGTTTTCAGTGTGTCTTTATTTTCCAACTCTTTTTCAAGACTGGCCATTGATATGGCACCTTTATCATCAATTTTTTTTCCGAAATACGCAGCTTCCTGGGCATACAAACGGCCTGTCAATGCAATGCTTAACAACATGGTGAAAACGAATCGGAAAGTTGTCATGATAGATGGAATTTTTGCCAAAAATACAGTAATCCACAATCAATGCAAATGACTTTGAAACAACAGTACATTGCGTATGATAATAATCATTGAAACGTATACTTTCAAAATAGAAAGAATTGAGTTACATGACTTATTTTTGCGCTAAATCTAAAAAAACTATGAATCTGAGAAATCTAACGTTATTCATTGCCTTGTCGATGGTGATGACTTCCTGTGTAAGCACAAAAAAATTTAACAGCCAGGTGGCAAAGTATGATTCCTTAAAAACGGATTATGCGAAAGTGGAAGACCAATTAAAAACCTGTCTCACCCAAAAGGAAATTAATGATAAGAAATTGAGTGACCTTGAAAAGGAAAATGCTTTCTATAAAGAAAATTACACGACTGCGGTCAATCAATTACAAAACCTCTCCGTGATTTCTGCAACACAGGCCGAAAGCATCAAGAAATCGTTGGATAACCTGAACCTGAAAGATGCCTATATTAAAGACCTGCAGGTTTCGATGGCGAAAAAAGACTCCTTGAACATGGCGTTGGTCATGAATCTGAAAGGCGCATTGCAGGATGTGAATGATCAGGATGTTGAAATTAAGGTGGAAGGAAGCGCGGTTTTCATATCTATCTCCGACAAGATGCTGTTTAAAAGTGGTAGCTATGAAGTAACCCCTGCTGCTAAAGCAGTGTTAGGCAAAGTTGCCGCGGTGGTAAACGCACAACCTGACATACAGTTTATGGTGGAAGGTCACACTGACAACAAAGCCATCAAAACCAGTTTTATAAAAGACAATTGGGATCTGAGCGTATTGCGTGCAACTGCTGTAACACGCATTCTGCAAAAGGATTATGCTGTTGATCCGAAGCGTATGATTGCTGCCGGAAGAAGTGAATATATTTCAGTTGCCGGGAATGACACTGACGCAGGACGTGCTGCAAATCGCCGCACCCGCATTGTCATTCTGCCACAGTTGGATCAGTTTTTTAAGTTGCTGGAGACCCAGAAATAATAACTGACGTGAGATTTTTTTGCCTCAAAAGGCAGCGACCGATTCGCTGCCTTTTGTTTTTTAACTTAATAGCAGGACACTATTTATAAGGCGATCCAAAGCAGCAGCCTTTGCAAATGAAAAATCCGGATTAATCGTAATACCAATAAAGGAAGATTGCATATAAAAGAAATTAAATAATGTTGATATGCAATTCGATTAAAATGGTTCTTTGGCATTTTGCTGATAATATATATGATACAAGCTGCTGGCAAAAAAGAATCCTGCCGTGAACCAATCTTGAAAATATTACATCCTTAATCGACTGAAATTTAGTGGCATTCTGTTTTATTAGCAAAACATAATGTTTGGTTAAGTCTGTTTGTCATAGTTGTGTCGTATAAAACAATACTCCTATGGCATGGTAGTTGAAAAGTGATGTTTGTACTAAAAATTTTCAACTATGAAATCAACCAAATTAATTCTCGGAACGCTGCTTATAAGTGGCGCCTCGATTTTCACAGCATGTCAAAAAGATCCTGCTCCTGGCGCATTTCTGAATACTGATATTTCAGCGGCTAGAAGTGAAGCTGTCGCAGATAACGAATCAGCAATGATAGATGATATTGCAAATATTGTTGCTTATGATCGTATCTCCGGCACGCGCGGCCTTTTTGATCAATTACCTGCCTGTGCAACCGTTACTTATGACACGATGGTTACACCTAAATCTGTAACTGTAGATTTTGGAAACACTCCGTGTTTAAGTGATTGGGATAGCAAATACCGCACAGGTATCATTAAAATTTCCTGGACAGGTCCCATGCAGCAAGTTGGAACGGTGAAGACTGTGACAACCGAAAATTATTTTGTCGGTACTTCAACAGATACACTAAACCAATATCAGTTTACAAAGACCATCACAAACCTGGGATTAAATGCAAATGGAAATGTGCATTTTTCCATTGATGTTACAGCTGCAACGATTACATTTATTGATGGCTCTACCATTACCTGGACAGCTAACCGGGATCGTGAATGGACGCAGGGAATCGGTACACCGGATCCTAATGATGACGTATTCCTTATTACCGGTGGAAGTTCAGGAACAGACCAGCTTGGTCAGTCTTTTACAGTGCAGATTGTAGAACCTCTTGTAAAGGATGCATGTGCCTGGATAGTTAGTGGCGTTAAAAAGATAACCCACGGAACGGACGTAATGTCGATTGATTATGGAAATGGTGATTGTGATAATTTAGCCGTTGTGAAAGTAAATGGTGGAACAGAAAAAGTGATTCATCTATAGTTAAATTCAATTTTAAAATACAACGGGAAACTGCGCAAGCGGTTTCCCGTTTTTACTTCTGAGCCATGAAAACCTGGTAAGAAAGAATTTAATCAGGTTTAATTATGCATGAATATTTTTTCCGCGGGATATTAAGGTAAATATTATAGTAAATGTTTATCGGAGGTAAAAACTCCTCTTTACCATTTTGTCTTCTATCTGAATATCTTTGATGATTCCTGCCTATCATCAGAAAGTCTAGCATGAAAATTCCGGTCATTATTTCTTCACCCAACAATTTTGTGGTGGCCGGGCTTTTAATCGGTTGTCAAATGTTGGCCGTCATCTGCATGCAATTCAACGGGCTGTATGGTCAGGATGCTCATGAATACCTTCGACTTACCCGTGCATTGAATTTGTATTTTCAATCAGGAGTGACAATTGAACATTCGTATTTCCCCCTTTTCTATCCGCTGATTGCATGGTTGTTTTCAAAAATTATGTGGAATGATATTGCGGCGCTCCAATTAGTATCCATGATTTTTTTAGCTGCTGCTTTTATTTATCTGAAGAAGTTAATTCAGTTTTTGTTTACTGAGCAACGATTGACCACAAGCTACCTTTTCGTTTTCTTTTTTTTGTCGCCCTATGTGTTTAGGTTCGGATTGCTGGATATGTCGGATATGCTTTGCCTGTTTTTAGTGACTGCATCTGTTTATTATGCCATTCGTTACTGGAAAACACCACTTCTAAAATATGCAGCATTATTTAGCTTGTTTGCCGGATTTGGATTGTCTACAAGATATGCCGTAAGCATCCTACTCCTGTTTCCAGCTCTTCTTTTATTGAGAAAAATATGGATGGCTAAAGACTATAAAGCAGTGGCAGTTGTGATACTTATTTTTGCTGGCACTTTCTTTCCTGACTGGCTGATACGCGGAAGAATTCTCTTTCTGCAAACTTCTGAAGGAAATTTCTTTATTGATTATGCTTCGAATGCATACGCCTGGTCTCCACTGAATTTTTTCAGAAGCAGTTTTGAAAATCCGGATGGCGCTCAGCAGTATGATTGCTGGAATCTTGCTGCCTCAACCTTCAACATTATTCATCCGGCTTTTCTTTTTGCGGGAATCATTTTTATTTTTTTTCTGAAACGGAATGATTTTGCCGCGATAGAAATCAGAATGATAACAGTGATGATAATTGCTTACGGATTATTCATTGCCGGATTGCATTACCAGAACAATCGTTACCTGTTGCAAAGTTTCCCGTTTGTGTTGCTGATTTTCTACTCTGCATTTTTGAGATTAGAAGCGCGGTATTTTTCCACAACGAAACTTAAATGGGTTGCCTTTTTAACGATTGCAATTATTCAACTGTCGCTTTTCTGGTATTCCTTTCAAAAAATTTATTCGATCAATTGTATTGAAAAAGAGTTTGCCGTTTCCCTGAAGGCTTATGCCGGTCAAACAGTGTATACATGTGATATCATAGGTGCCCTTACATCTTACAAAGTTGAAAATAAAGTGATTGATATCTTTTTCAATCGTATCACAAAGCCCGATTCAAATTCATTGTTGCTCTTTAATTACAATTACTTTTCTAAACATTTTAAAGATCAAAATCCAATGTTGAACTGGTCATTTCTTAATGAAAACCATCAACTTAAAATTATCAGCTCCTATCCTGATGGATGGGAGCTCTATGCTATTGATACTAATCGTAATTGATGATTTGGGATTGAGAATTAAAAATAAAGAATTAGGAATTGCATTAATGATACCTGATCAAGTACATTATCACGTAATAATGGTCTTGTATAAAAGCCGCGCTCCAAAATATATAATGCCACAACCCACGGCTTTTGAAATAAAATTCATAGTACGTTGCGTCATCAGGTGCTTCAGCCTGTTCGCGAGAAACGTTTTTACCAGGTCGAAGAAAAAATTACACAAAACGGCGGCACCAAAAAACATGATCTTCTCCGCTTCATTATAGTCTTTGTCTACGGATACAATGCTAACTGCACTCAACCAATAAATAAATACAAACGGATTTAGGGTGTTAATCACCAAGCCTTTGATAACAAACAACAGGTGGCTGAAATGTGACGGTCTGGTGATGTCAACCGTTTTAGGTGTCGCAACCGGCTTCCATAAATGATAGAGCCCGAAAATGAGCAGCAATCCTCCGCCGGCGGCTCCGATCGCATTGGAGATAATTTCATTCTGCATCAATGTTCCGACACTTAAAAATGATGCGCCAATGATGAGGATATCACTTAGCAACACTCCAATGGCAATGCTGATCGCAAGACGATGTCCGCGGGTAATGCTGGTTTCAATAATGGTAAAGAAGATCGGACCAAATGAAAATGCAGTGATCACTCCTAAAAACACTCCTTTGTAAATGAGTTCATATAGAGTATGCATGCATAAATATTTTAGGAATCCAAGCTTAACTTTTGGAAGGTATAAATAAACCTGAAATTTTCAGAATTGTTTCTCTAAGTGTTCCTGCGCAATACATTAAAATATCAAAACCTGAATGATTTAGTTGAAATCAGAAGAGGGTTTGAGCCTGACGTATATAACTGTTCGTAGTCTGTCAGGTATTTCTTGCATGAAAAATCTGAGCAAATCCATAGTAATTCTAAATTGAAGTGGAGCGGTATGTTGCAAATGGAAAATCCGGGTTAAATTTGGTTTTCCGTTTTACAAATGTTCATGAAGTCCGGTTGATAAAAGGATTTTACTCTTTCTTATTGTCATTGTTCCGCACCTTGCATCCATGTATTCCATACTAGACATAGAAACTACCGGTAATCATGCACAACGTCACCACATCACGGAGATTGCCATACTGAATTTCGATGGAGAAAAAATCACTGACCGGTACATCACATTTGTGCGTCCTGATTCTTTCATCCCCTTTTTTATCAGCCAGTTAACAGGAATCACCAACGAGATGGTTGATGATGCTCCATCGTTTTCATCCATTGCAGATGAAATTGAATTCTTCACACGCGACCGTACTTTAATTGCGCACAATGCTCATTTCGACTACACTTTTCTGAAGCAGGCATTTCAACGTGAAGGAAAAATATTTCAACGAAAAACATTGTGCACGCTGCGCCTTAGCAGGAAGATTGTTCCCGGATTAAAATCTTACGCGCTGGATTATTTGTGCCGCTTCTTGAAGATTACGCAACGGTCTGTTCACCGTGCAGAAAGTGATGCTGAGGCAGCATTGGAAGTATTCAGTTATTTACAGCGCACAGATAAAGAAGGTGTGATTGAAGGATTTCTGAAAAAAAAGACGGCTGAATTTAATTTTCCTCCTAATCTCCCGAAGGATGCAGTAACAACATTACCGGAAACAGCGGGTGTATATTATTTCCTGGATGCGCATGGAAAAGTGTTGTATGTCGGGAAAGCAAAGCATTTAAAGAAAAGAGTGCAGAGTCATTTTTCGGGCACTTCGTCCACACGATCCAGTACGCGCCTGATGAACCAGATTCACCGCATCAATTACCGGCTCTGTGGCAACGAACTCGTGGCCATGCTGCTCGAATCCGCCGAGATCAAAAAACATTTTCCACCTTTTAACGCGGCGCAAAAAATTACAGACGGCAACTATGGTTTGTATTGTTATGAAGACGGAAAAGGATATCAACGTTTCGGCATCAGAAAATTAAAATCGCTTGATCGTCCGGTAGCCTCTTTTGCTTCACTGGAAGCCGCGCGTAGTTTCCTCTTGGAAAAATTACGTGAATTCAAATTGTGTCCGAAGTTGTGCGGACTACAACGTTCAAATGATGCCTGTTACGATCATGCTTCCGGCATTTGCGATGGTGCATGTTGTGGTAAAGTGAGCGCTGCTGCCTATAATCTCCGGATAAATGAAACGCTGATGATGATTAAATCAGACCGCAAAAGTTATGCGCTTATTGGTGCCGGAAGATCTTCAGATGAATGTAGTGTGATTGTGATGGAAGATGGTAAATATCTTGGGTTTGGTTTTCTCGGTAGGAAAAAGACGCCACAAAATTTTTATACAGCAAAAGAATCCATTGAGCATTACAAAGACAATCGTGAAGTGCAGGGAATTATTCAGACGTATATGCGAAAATATTCCGACTACAAAATCATTACGGCCAGCTGATAATCAATAAGCAATCACCTGATATGATCAACAGCAGGAAACTATTTTGAGGTTTCCTTAATCGCCAGTTGAACCGCGTTGTATGCATTCACTACTCCGCCGGAAGCGCTTATTTTTTTCAGCTTCACCATTTTGGGTTTATCATCAGGTAATACAGGCAGATCCACTTTCTTCTCCATCTTCACAACTGACTGTTTTATTATTTCCTTTACCTGTGGTGCAGTAAGTTGTGGAAAGTAGGAACGAAGCATTGTTGCCACGCCGGCAGCTACCGGCGATGCCATGCTGGTGCCTTGAAGGTTGCGATACTTGTCTCCGGGCACTGTCGCATAAATGGCCACGCCGGGTGCAAACACATCCACATTTTTCTTACCATAATTGGAAAAAGAAGCCACGTTATTACCATAAGATGATGCTCCGACTTCCAGCCAGTTTGGTGCGGTGGTTCCATCTGTAAACTGATCACTTGGAAAACGCGCATTTTTATCATTGCTGATCGCATCGTTTCCTGAGGCATGCACGAGTAAAACATCTTTGGAAGCAGCATATTTTACAGCATCATCAACAGCTTTTTTATCATAGCCGTACGCTTTGCCAAAGCTCATGTTGATCACTTTCGCGCCATTATCTGCCGCATAGCGGATGCTGTTGGCAACATCCTTGTCGCGTTCATCTCCATCCGGCACAGCCCGCAAAATCATGAGTCGCGCATGGTCAGCAACACCATTTATGCCAATGGCATTGGTACGGTCAGCGCCAATTATTCCTGCCACATGTGTTCCATGCGTGGCATCGGGGCCCTTTACATCAGCATTTCCATAATACCGTTCCGTATCATCTCCATAATTATCGCCCACGATGCTGCGTGGATCAAAATCCGGATTGTAATGGTAGAGCGCGTCAGTGGCTACGTCATTTGCTTCTGATTTCAATTCCTCCATTATTTCAGCTACAGAGTTGCCTTCTTTCATTATAGAAATCAGCATTTGTTGTGCAATCATCAATGTGTCGCCGGTTGGCTGATAAGCTTGTAACTCCTCCAATGTTGGATTCTCATTACCCAAATCTGCAAGCAGGTTGGTGATAGCCTGCTTTACGCTTTTGTAAAATTGATAATTGTATACAGGTTCTTTTGACAGTCTTTCAAAATCATTTTTAATACCGAGGTATCGATTGTAGTCTGCGCGTTCTGCCGTAGTAATTGCTGCGGAATTTTTGCTGCCGAACCGGTCATTCAGCATTTTATAGAGACGTGTGAGTTCAAAAGTATCGTATTGTACATTCCCTGTTTTGCCACCAATAAAATTCCAGCCGTGTATATCATCAATGTATCCATTCTTATCATCATCAATACCGTTTGCGGGAATTTCATTTACGTTGGTCCAGATGTTGGCTTTCAGGTCTTCGTGATTAATATCTGTTCCGCCATCGATAACGGCAACAATCACCGGTTGACCTGTTCTGCCTTTTAACAATTCATCATACGCTTTATCGCTGCTTACTCCAAAATAACCATCTGTCACAGGATCAAGTTGAAACCAGTTTTTCGGAGGCGACTGTGCCTGCGTATTCACGTTCAAAATAAGCGCAAGAAGCATTACACAGATTTTTCTGACCAGCATTGGGCTATTCATGTTTATTATTTATGGAGAAAACTGAATTAGAAAATGTACTGCATTACCTTCATACAATTGAATTCCGGCTTACAAAAAGCAAGTGTCCGTTAAATTCTCATCGTTAAAAATGAGCAGTGTAAAAAGAGTGCCGAAAGTACTACATAACAAGGCAAATTCATGTTTTTCATTCTGATTTTCGACCAATGGAAATTTGCATTCGACATACCGGCATCCGCACAGAATGAGTCCTTAAATCTAATCAGGTTCATTGCAAACACAACAATTAAATTGCAACGAGAGAAAAGAGAAAGCATGTTAAGCTGAGTAATCCGGCAGCAGAGTATTCGCCTGTTGTTTTACTATCTGATAACATCCTGCATTTTGCTGAACTGAAAAATGCGGATTTTTCTTCGGGCATTCCATAATTTCAACCACTTATAATGCTGAATGTATTTTAATCAATACATAGAGACACTTCCACTTCCGCAACTACGATCCCTGCAATCTGAGCGGTTAATCCGTTTGTTGCATTACGTGAATCAACAAGTGCCTTTTTACAGGAAGCAATGGCAGGATGCAAATATTCAACTGTCCTCCATCAGATCGATAGAGGATTTGCACAAGCTTCCCTTTACCAGAAAAACTGATTTGCGTGACCATTATCCATTTGGATTGTTTGCCGTGCCGATGAAGGAAGTGGTGAGAATTCATTGTTCAAGCGGTACCACCGGCAAACCTACAGTAGTTGGCTACACCAGAAACGATGTGGAATTGTTTGCGGAGGTGAATGCACGGTCGTTAGTTGCAGCGGGAGCGAGACCCGGAATGAAACTTCAAAATGCTTATGGTTATGGTTTATTCACGGGCGGACTTGGACTGCATTACGGAGGAGAAAAGTTAGGCATGGCAGTGATTCCGGTTTCCGGTGGTATGACTGACAGGCAGATTTTGTTGCTCCGCGATTTTCAACCTGAAGTAATGTGTTGTACGCCTTCCTATGCACTTGCCCTGGCAGAAGAAATCAGGAATCGGGGCATTGGTCAGCAGGCGCTGAAGCTGAAATATATGCTGCTTGGCGCGGAACCCTGGACGGAAACCATCCGCGAAGAGATTCAACAATCACTCAACGTGATTGCCACCAATATTTATGGATTAAGTGAGATCATTGGTCCGGGCGTTTCGCAGGAAGATTTTGAAGAACGCGGTAGTGGAAGTTATGTTTGGGAAGATCACTTTTTTCCGGAGATCGTTCATCCGGATTCAGGTGAACCTGTACCGGAAGGCGAATTAGGTGTGCTTGTTTTTACAACGCTCACAAAAGAAGCATTGCCCCTGATACGCTACTGGACGAATGATATCACCAATTTGTATTACGATAAAAGCAGTAAGCGGTCGCACATTAAAATGGGACCTATCCGCGGCCGTGCTGATGACATGCTGATTATCCGCGGCGTGAATTTATTTCCTACGCAAGTGGAAGAAGTTTTGCTGGGCATGGTTGAATTGGCACCACACTATCAAATGGTGGTTTCAAGAACAGGCGCGATGGATGAGGTGGAAGTGATGGTAGAATTGGAAGAGCAAATCTACCGGGAAAATAATTTTCAACGCATTGAAGAACATATGGAATCGGATTTTGTGCGTGAGCTTACATACCGGCTTTCTAAAAAAATAAAGGATACGATTGGTCTCACCATGAAAGTGAGCATTCAGAATTACAACAGGTTGCCAAGGAGTGAAGGGGGTAAATTAAACCGGATAAAGGATTTGAGAAAAACTTAAGCGGTGCGGATGAAACCGGTTAAATCCTGTCTAATTCCTTTCGTGTCAATTCATTTTCTGTTTCACCTGTATTGACCACAGATTTAGGTTCGATCAGCATAATATGAACTTCGTCATCACTGTGTGGGCGATGTTCCATTCGTTTCGGAACAACAATAATTTCACCTTCATTAATTTCCACTGTTCTGATCCCTGATTCATTTGTTTCATCCCTGAAATCCATCAGCAACTTTCCTTTCAAAACCACAAATAATTCATCTTCATGGTCATGACTGTGCCAGATAAAATCGCCTTGCAATTTTACAAGCTTGATATAATTTTCATTCAACTCATCAATAATGCGCGGATTCCAGTGATCGTTGAACAAAGATAATTTCCCCGAAAGATCAATTTTATTCATACCATTCAATTTTTAAAAGTCAATGTCGCAACCCCGTTTCCCAGGTCGATTGTACTACTCGAACACCAATTGATACAACATGCCTGATCGTTGAGTGCCAATGGATGGCTGTCCCATTACATACAAAGTTTTATCTGCTCCTTCACCAAAGCTGTTGATGTAAAAATCACCTTCCACACCTTTAACTGTCATCACTCGTCGCTCCCAGTGATTGGAAGCAGAAGACTTTAACAGCATAAATATTTTTCCTGTCCAGTCGCCAAAAAAATAATTTCCCTGCATATCAGGAGATGAGGTTCCGCGATAAACATAACCACCAATTACGCTCTTTCCTTCAGCATGTGAATATTCATCAATGGGAAATGTAAGCCCTGCTGTTTGACAACCTGTGGACGGATTGTAACAATGTGTTCCCTCCATAATGCGCCAGCCATAGTTCCTGCCCTTTTCAACAAGGTCAACTTCTTCATATTCGTTTTGCCCGACATCCGCACAGAATAAACTTTCTGTTTTAAAATCAAATGAAAACCTCCACGGATTGCGAAAACCATAAGCAAAAATTTCATCAGCTCCATCCTTGTTTACAAAGGGATTATCAGGCGGAATTTTATATGCACTGCTGTTATTTACATCAATGCGAAGGATTTTTCCTAACAGAGAATTCAGATTTTGTCCGTTTCCATTCACATTATGTTTATCGCCGGCTCCGCCGCCGTCGCCAACCCCTATATATAAATAACCATCAGGACCAAAGCAGATTTGTCCACCGTTGTGATTAGATTCAGGCTCATCTATTTCAAGAATAATCTGTTCAGCAGTGTTGGCAACATCTGGATTCGATGAAGCTGTGTACGATGCAATCCTGCTTTTGTGATCCATTCCTTTTGTATGGGTTGGTGCAGAATAATAAACATACAACCTTCCGTTATTTTTAAAATCCGGATGAAAAGTGATGCCCAGCAATCCCTTTTCAGAATAGCCTTCGCTCACCTTAGCAAGCTTGTTTTCAATATTTAAAAAAGGTTGAACAATGAGTTGACCGTTCTTAATAATTTTAATTATGCCACGTTGCTCAATTACAAACAATCTTCCGCTATTGTCATCCGGTGCTGCCATGCCTATAGGTGCTTCCAGCCCACCGGTAATTTTTTTTAATGTTACACTGTAAATAATAGTATTGTCCTCTCCTGTATCAATCGAACAGGATAGCGAGATCATTAAAACCAAAGGCAGAAATGCAACCAATAATTTCATCGTAATTATTTTTTTATGAGTCTTCAGTTTGAACATGCGGTTCCTGTATCAAAAGCTAATATTCATAAAAACCACGGCCTGATTTTTTTCCCAGGAATCCGTCATCCACCAATTGTTGTTGCAAGACGCTCGGCCTGAACTTCGCTTCATGGTCAGATAATTCATACAACGACTTCGTAACATTAAGATTCGCATCCACTCCAATCAGATCAATCAGTTTGAAAGGTCCCATCCTGAATCCGCTTGCTTCCAGCAATTGATCAATCGTTTCAACAGATGCAATGTGTTCCTCAAGAATTTTTAAAGATTCAGTATGATACAATTTGCCAATGCGGTTGACGATAAAACCCGGCTTATCTTTCGTCATCACCGGTTGCTTGCCCATTTTTAATGCGAGGGCACAGATGGTTTTCGCGCAGGCAGCATCCGTTTTTTCACCGGAAACAACTTCCACTAATTTCATCAGGTGCGCGGGGTTGAAAAAGTGCATGCCCGCTATTCTTTCCGGATACGGAATTTCCTTAGCCAGCAGCGTAATAGGAATGGAAGAGGTGTTGGAACAAAAAATAGTCTCTCTATCATTTGTCAGCTTAGCTAACTGTTGGAAAAGCGTTGTCTTCACTTCCAATCGTTCCACAATCGCTTCAATCACTACATCTGCAACCAGATCGTTAAAATTATTGGAAGGAAGAATGCGTGACAGTATACTTTCCTTTCCTGCCGAATCTATCTTCTTCTTCTCCATTGCAATGGCCAGGTTATTCGTAATTCCGGTAATTCCTTTTCTGACCGCTGTTGCAGACACATCGTATAAAATCGTTTCATAACCGGCCTGAGCTGCAAGTTGCGCGATTCCGGCACCCATCGTACCCGCACCCACTACGGCGATGGAATGGATTTGTGTTATCGTTTTCACCTGGTTATGATAAGGACAGTGTTTTAAAACAGTAACTGCAATTTACGGTTGTTCTGTGAGTAATTTTATCTTGTCATATTTCGCATGCACGATAAACTATTTAAGGTTTTCAAAAACCATGGTCACAATTAATATACAGGTGCTCGCCGATGCGTTAAGCCCGTAAAGGCAATTGGGTATTTCCTTTGCTTGCTTAGCGCCTTGGCGATAAATATGCTGACGGCATAAAACTTCTTTCACTCTTTCGATTGGTGATGAACTTAACTTCCTGCCATCTTGCTATCTTTACGAGTTAAACTGCTTTTTTTGAAAACTTGCGCATAGAGATCAGTAGCATCAATTACACAAGCTCATCGTTTACCACCTGCCGTTGAAAATGGAAAAGGCACCACATCATTCCACATCCGCTTTGCTTGCTCCTTTACTGAAAAAAGTAAAGGACAAAGAGCTGCGGGAATTTATGGAATCGTATGCCGCACAAAACACAGCATTTGAAACAGAATTCCTCCTGAAGTTTGCAGACAGGCTTAAGATTTCAGGCAAAGAAAAATACCTGCTTCTTATCGAACAGGTCATTCGCGATAACGAAAAAGAAAACCATTACTTTCAAACTGTTGCAACACGTTTAGATGCCTTACTACAGCAGGCGGCAGATCAGTTAGCAATAAAAAATTACCTCGATCCTTTTTATTTGGCTATTGCATTGATTGAATTAATTCATCCACTGATCGGTCGTGAGGAGGATCAGGAATTTTTACTGCGTGGAAAAGTCATCAAGTCGTTTTCATTGCTTGATACCATTGTAAATATTGATGCCGGCACTCAACTGAAGGAGCTCATTTTTGAAACTGCTTTGCAGGAAGCAACACGGCCTGAATATCGTAACACCGGAATAGAAGACTATTGGTTCGATCTGCTGTCGGATGCCGCAAAGAATGAGGAGCAGCAATTCCGTTTGCTTAACCTCCTTGATCAGCTGATTACAGAAACAGGAAGTCGACAGAAAAATACCATCAATGAGCGCTACGAAGAATTTTTTCTCCGGAAAAAAATGCAGTTGCTTGAAAGTATGGGAAGGAAGGAAGACGCGCAAAAAGTGGTGGAAGATAACCTGCGCATCAGAACATTCAGGCGACAACTTATTGATGAATACATTCTAAAAAATGACTTTGACGCTGCAAAGGAATTACTAAAAGAGAGCAAGCGAAGTGATCAGCAAAAGGGACGGTTATACGAAAGTTCCGAATGGGATGAGTTGATTTTAAAAATTGCATTGCTGGAAAATGATGTGCGCAATATCCGGCAAACCGGTTTGCGATTGTTTTATGATCAGTTCAGGATCGAATACTATCGTACAGTAAAGACAACTTATGATGCTGAAAAGTGGAGACCTGAAGTGGAAAAAATTATCAGCACACTAAAAGCGGAGACCCATTTTGGTTTGAAAGGCATTCGTGCACTGGCAACAATTTTTATAGAAGAAAAGAACTGGCCGCGGCTGCTTGCACTGGTGCAGAAAAATGCATCGCTCGAGTTTGCAGAAGATTATTACGACCTGCTGAAAGACAAGTTTCCGGAGGAAATAGTAGAGATCTACCGCAAGGCATTGCGCCGCTATGCGGAGCAGAATATGGGTCGCGAACATTATGAGTATGTTGTAAAAATTCTTCGCAAGATTCAATCGTTGCCTACAGGTGTTGAGATATCAAAAACGCTTGCCACGGAGTTTAAAGTAATATACAGTAACCGCAGAAATATGGTGAAGGCACTGAATAAATTGGTTTTCTGAGAAATCAGGAATGCGATCCATCGTAGGTAAATAAGTTGAATGGTTGGATGGTTTTATGGCTATATGGTTATGGTGAAGCCGGAGCACTGTTTAAGGCGGCATTAACTGTTTCGATCCTGGTATTCAACGCATCATGGTTTGTTCAGTGCATCTGTACTTCGGCTTCGCCGCAATCATTTAACCATTTAGCAATGCAGCCATTCACCTGTTCAACCCACCTCACCACGCAGCCTCAAACTGTTCCAAAAACCGCACATCATTTTCAAACAACATGCGGATATCAGGAATATCATATTTGAGCAGCACCAATCTTTCAATGCCCATTCCCCAGGCGTAGCCGGTATAAACTTCCGGATCAATCTTGCAATTCTCCAGCACTTTCGGATGCACCATACCACAACCGAGAATCTCCATCCATTTTTCAGTTCCTTTCCGCCTGATATCTAACTCAGCGGATATTTCAGTGAACGGAAAAAAGGAAGGCCGGAAACGCCATTCGAAATCATCGCCGAAAAATTCTTTGAAGAAATAATACATCGTCTGTTTCAGATCGGCGAAAGAAACATTTTTATCAACGTATAATCCTTCCAATTGATGAAAGATTACATGATGTTTGTAAGTGATGGTTTCATTGCGGTATACACGTCCCGGTGCAATAATCCGGATCGGAGGTTTTTGCGTTTCCATTACGCGTATCTGCACATTGCTGGTTTGAGAACGAAGAATAACTCCTGGATTTTCGATGTAGAATGAATCCGTCATATCGCGCGCAGGATGATCTTCAGGAATATTTAATGCCGTGAAGTTGTGCCATTCATCTTCAATCTCCGGGCCTTCCGCCACCTGGAAACCGATGCGGCCAAAAATATCAATCACCTTTTTACGAATCACGGCAACCGGATGTCTTGAACCCAATGCAACAGGATTTCCCGGCATTGAAAGATCAACAGCTTCCGTTCTTGCAGCAACTACTGTTGATGATAACTGCTCTTTAAAAAGTTGGAATTTTTCTTCGGCCTTTAGCTTCAATGCATTCACCACTTGCCCGAACTCCTTCTTGCGTTCATTCGGCACCTGCTTCATCTCAGCAAACACATCCTTGATAATATTCTTGCTGCCGAGATACCGTATCCGGAATTGTTCAAGCGCTGCCGCATCTGAAATTACGTCCGTTTCCAGTTCCTTCAAAATTGCTGCTGCCTTGTCGAATAGTTCTGTTGCCATAAAATGTTCTGTTGCGCAAAGAACGTGAAGAAAAATTAAATTAATGAACAGCGTTTAGACTGTGACTGTCGAAAATGTTCCTTGAGCTTGCCGAAGTGCTTTTATAACTTCATCACAAAGCAATTCCTCAATCACACCCAACTGAAATAACTATTTTGCAACCATAAATACGTAGCTGCTTTCCATTTCAAAAAAACCAACCACGATTTTTTTATGAAAATAAAATTTATGTCGCTGGTTTTTCTTGTGATCACCACGCTTCATGCATCAGCGCAAACGTATTACACAGTAGTAAATGAAGTGATTCCCGACAATGGCACTGTGGTCACTTTCGATCTTGCAGTCAGCGGATTACCGAATGTAATTGACACCACTTTCGGGCTGGAAAGTGTTTGTTTCAATATCACGCATACCTGGGATTCCGATCTCCAGATTAAACTCATCTCACCGGATGGAACAACAGTGTTGCTGATTTCCGGCGTGGGCGGTGACGGTGATAATTTTATTTATACCTGCCTGAATGATTTTTCACCGAATCCTGTCGGTGGTGGTTCAGCACCGTTTACCGGTATGTATGCCGCCATGGGCGATCTCGGATTGATCAACAATGGACAAAATCCAAACGGTACCTGGAAGCTGCAATGCAATGATACCTACCCGCAGGATGAAGGAACACTGCACAACTTTCAAATTACTTTCGGTGATAACCCTGCCATTCCATTCATCTTCACTGAATCCAACCTGCCGCTGATACTTATCAATACCAATGGACAGGAAATATTTAGTGAACCAAAAGTTGCGGCGGAAATGAAGATCATCGACCACGGTCCCGGAATCCTGAACCATCCAACAGATACCGACTATGCGTATGTTGGAAAAATAATGACGGAGCTGCAGGGCTTTACCGGTCCGTATTATCCCAAAAAAAACTATGACTTTGACCTTGTGGATATTGACAGTCTTGAAATAGATACAGTGTTGTTAGGACTTCCTTCAGAAAACGATTTTATACTAAAGGCCGAATACCTCGACTTTAGTCTGATGAAAAATACGATCACTTATGAAATGAGTAGAAGGATGGGACGCTATGCACCACGCACCATGTTTTGCGAAGTGATGCTGAATGGCGAATACATCGGCGTTTATACCTTGACAGAAAAAATAAAACGTGATGAGAACAGGGTTGATATCGCTGACTTAAAACCTGAGGACATTGCAGGCGACGAACTGACAGGTGGTTACATTATTGAAATCAATGAAAACGGATATCCAAACGACTGGAACAGCTTATACCTTCCCATCAATTATTCAACCTGCCAATTACCCGTTGCCTATAAAATGGTGGAACCACAAATTGAAGATATTCAACCGGAGCAGTTCGATTATATTCATGCTTATGTTGATAGTTTTGAAAATGCGCTGCATGGCAATTTGTTTCTCGATAGTGTAAATGGTTACCGGAAATTTATTTCCGTAAAATCATTTATTGATTTCATGATCGTAAATGAATTCAGCGCCAACTACGACAGTTACGGTCGCAGCACTTTTCTGTACAAAGAAAAAATTACGAATGGCGGACAACTGAACATCGGCCCGCCGTGGGATTACGATCGCGCCTTTGCTCCCGGAACAGAACAAGGTTGGGTTTGGGAAATCACGCATCCTTACTGGCCTTTTCCTTTTTGGTGGAGTAAATTCCGGGAAGATCCTGAATGGGTGAATGAAGTGTATTGCAGGTATACTTCTTTGCGGGAGGCAATAATAAAAGATGAAGCATTTTTTGAAATCATCGATTCACTTCAAACTTTATTGGAACAACCTGCAGAACGCAATTTTAAAAAATGGGCCGAGCTGGGTGTCACCAATCCTCCTTATTTTGTTGATGAACTTAAAAATTTTATCACCAACCGTTTTGCCTGGCTTGATGATGCGGTGGCTATTGATTATGTAGCTGCTCCTAATGCAACATTTACAACCGAACAAATAGCGCCGGCAGGATTTAAATTTATTCCTGCAATTACAAGTGCTGATTTCAGTTGGAGTTTTGGCGATGGTACATTTTCAACCGAACAGATTCCTGTGCATGTGTATGCCAACACAGGCAGCTACACTGTTACATTAACTGTTAATCAGTATTATGGATGTACAGCAATGTACGATACCATAATTAATGTAAATGTTTTTACGGGAATAGATCAGCAGGTTAAAAATAATTTCAAAACATTTCCTTCTCCATTTTCAAATCAATTAAATATTCAGTTGCCGTTTGCAAATCAAGAAGTTGAAATATTACTCATCAACAGTCTTGGTGAAATAGTATTGAAACAAAAATTATCCGGAGCACAACCAATCAACTTGCTTACAGATAATTTGTCCGCAGGCATTTACCTGATTAAACTTTTTGACGGTTCAAAAAATTATTTCGAAACAGTAATCAAACAATAGCTTCCCCAAAGGCTTTCTGCTAACTCGTACTTTATTATAAGTCATACTTGATAAAAGCAAAGCAATTATAGATGCTTCCTTCATCAGAATGACTACAAAGGAAGCGATGCCCCAATTCTTAATCCCCAATTTCTTCAATCCATCGGAGGATTCAGAGCTAAGAATTAATTCCTGATTTCTAATTCTCAATTCCTAATTAACCTAATTCAAAAGGAATTTATTACGTTTATGTACCCTATAAGAACCTTGAACCAAAATACCTTGAACCATGAGAAAAATTTTACTCCTCGCGATGAGCCTGCTTTTTTATGCTCCGCTTATTGCGCAAAACCGGTCACTTTCCGGTACAGTCATTGACAAATCAGACAATGGACCACTTGATGGTGTAACGGTTATCATCAAAGGCACCCAAACAGCTACCATTACCAACGGACAAGGGAAATTTATCATGAATGTTCCCACTTCCGGCGGAACGCTCATCTTTTCATATGTTGGTTATGAAACACAGCAGATTGATTTCCTCCATCAATCTACCATTGACGTTTCGCTTTCCAATACAGAACAACTGTTGAAAGAAGTGGTGGTGGTTGGATATGGAACGCAGATAAAAACGGAAGTAACAGGAAGTATTGCCGAGGTGAAAGGCGAAGACATTGCCCGCGCGCCTGTTACTTCCATTGAGCAAGCTTTGCAGGGAAAGGCCGCAGGCGTGTTTGTGGAAACAAACAATGGAAAAGTTGGCAGTGCAATAAAAGTACGTGTGCGCGGCTCTTCTTCCATCACTGCCAACAACGAGCCATTGTACGTGGTCGATGGCATTCCGATTAATACCAAAGCAGTGAACGATGAAGTCAATCTTTCCATCAACCCACTTAATGATATTGACTTCAATAATATAGAGTCCGTAAGTATACTGAAAGATGCCGCCGCAGCCGCCATCTACGGTTCCCGGGGCGCAAATGGTGTGGTGCTTATCACCACCAAAAGGGGAAAGGAAGGTAAATCAAAAGTCACCATAGACTATCAGCAAGGTTGGAGCAAACCAACACGGCTGCGTGAATTCATGAACACTGATCAATACGTTAATTATTTTGAACAGGCTGCTGTAAATGGCGGTAAATATGATTTTGCAAATGGCCTCAGCAATTACGATACAGAGCAGGAAGCAATTGACGACTATCTCGAAGATGTACATAAACAATTCGACAGAAATTCTGGTTGGGCTGACTGGACAACCAGGGAAGTGAGCACCGACTGGCAGTCACTTGCTTTTCAAAAAGCTACTTCGCGCGATGTGAATGCTTCCGTTTCAGGAGGAACCGACAAACTGCAGTATTTCATTGCCGGCGGTTACTCGCAGCAGGATGGTATTCTGATCAATAACTATATGAATCGTGGCAGCATTCAAATTAATCTTGACAGCAAGTTGTCAGATAAGTTTGACCTGGGCACGTCGCTGCAGATGAGCCGCAGTCTGAATAATGATGTCCCGAACGATGATTACTTTGAATCACCCATGCAGATTGTTGCACAGTCGCCTTTAACTCCGCCAAGAGATACATTGGGAGAACTAAATGAAGAACCTGTCACGCTTTATTTTAATCCATTGCTCGAAGCGCAATACACTCAATCAAATAATTACACCTTCAGGACAGTTGGAAACATCTATGCGAATTTTCATATTCTTCCTTCACTTACCCTTCGTGGAGAAGCGGGCGGTGATTTTACCAACTTCACTTCCGACCGTTATTCAGGCAGCCGTTCCAACTTCGGCCAATCTGTTGGAGGATATGGTGAAGCCTATGCGTCGCGCGTGGAAAATTATGATACGAAGCTGTTGCTTACGTACCTGAAAAACTTTAATAATATACATAACCTTGAAGCAACCGGTGGCATGGAATACCAACCCTATTCTCAGTTTTATCAGAAAGTGGACGGTCAGGGTTTTCCAAATGATGATTTGAAAACGCTGGCAAGCGCTTCACAGATTGTATATGGAACAAGTTACTTCACACAGTATCGTTTTATCTCCTATTTCGCCAGGGCCAATTACAACTTCAAAGAGAAATATTTATTCTCACTCACAGGTCGTATTGATGGGTCTTCCCGCTTCGGGGAAAATAAACGCTATGGATTTTTCCCTTCTGCATCCGCCGGATGGATTTTAAGCCAGGAGCAATTCTTAACAGGAATTCCTGTCATCAGTTTTCTGAAAGTAAGAGCAAGTGCTGGTGAAATCGGTAATGCGGAAATTGGAGACTTTGATTACATCGGAAAATATGGTGTCGCTTCCTACAATGGCAATCCGGCATTGTATCCTTCTACTATTGAAAATCCTGATCTCACCTGGGAAAGAACCTTTCAGTTTGATTTGGGAATTGACTTTGGTTTCTTCGGCGACCGCTTAAACGGTGAACTGGATTATTATATAAAAAACACCTCTAATCTTTTGCTCGATGTTCCTGTTCCGGCCACCACCGGCATCTTATTGCAGACGCAGAATATTGGTAAGATGAAAAACAATGGTGTGGAAATCGTAGTCAATGGTGATATCCTGGTAAGGGAATTTAAATGGACAGCCAGTATAAATTTTGCCGCCAACAAAAATGAAGTGGTCGAACTCGCGCCGGGACAAGATATTATTGACAATGGAGGATCTGATGTTTTGAATGTGGTGAAAGTCGGAGAACCATTGGGCGTTTTTTATGGTGCAGAATACGCCGGTGTGGATCCTGCAAACGGAGATGCATTGTGGTATGTGAACGGAACAGAAGGCTCCACCGAAACCACCAACGATTTCAATCTTGCCAACTTTGTAGTGCTCGGTGATCCGAATCCTGATTTCATCGCAGGCTTTTCAAACAGCTTTTCGTATAAAGGGTTCTCACTGGATGTTGCCACACAGAGTGTTTATGGCAATCAAATCAACCTGAACGGAGATCATTGGATGGAATCGAATGGTGCTGTTTACGATAATCAAACAACACATATGCTGGATTCGTGGCAGAATCCGGGAGACATAACTGATGTACCGCAGGCAAGACTCGGATTTGACAATGGCGATCAGACGCGTTCCAGCCGCTATATTGATGATGGGTCGTACATCCGGCTCAAGTCACTTACACTTGGCTACGATTTTTCAAGCCGCCTCATAAAAAAAGCGAAACTGACGAACCTTCGGATTTACCTCTCAGCCTACAACCTGTTAACTATTACAAATTACCGTGGATGGGATCCTGAAGTTACATCAGATTATGTGCTGCCGGAAGAAGCAAATGTGATTGCTGGAATTGATTTTTATAGCGCACCACAACCTAAAACCTTTGTGTTTGGAGTTACGATTGGATTGTGATCAGATTGTTTCGAACCAATTAACTAACCGGTAAAAGAATCAAAATGAAAAATCTTACAAAAAGTAAAAAACATAAAATGAATATCATCCATTCCACCGCCTATCATTCATTTCATGCAATAAAAAAATCCATGCATGTTGCATCCATGGTGGCAGTAATTTTATTTTTTAATAGTTGCAAGGATACGCTTGATCTTCAACCTGCCCAGGACCTCACTAACGCAACATCGCTCAGCAATGATGCAGGCGTGAAACAGGTTTTAGTCGGTGCGTATGATGAGTTGTCGCAGGACGACTTATTCGGAGGTAACATTCTTAGAAATTCCGAACTCTATGCGGGAGAAGGAGAATTGGTTTTTGTAGGAACCTTTGAGGCGCCACGTGAAATTTTTAACCGCCAGATACTGGTCGCCAATTCTGATGTGGAAGCATTTTGGTCAGATGCCTATAATTGCATTAATATCTGCAACAATGTACTTTCTGCTCTGTCAGTAGTTAACGAAGAAGATCGCGCGCAGGTAGAAGGCGAGGCAAAATGCCTTCGTGGCTGGATGTATTTTGAACTGGCGAGGTATTTCGGACAACAATATGAAGTGGGCCAGGTAAACAGTCAGTTGGCAGTGCCGATTGTGCTTGCACCAACTATCGTGATTGATGAAACTTCTACACCTTCAAGAAATACGGTGGAAGAATGCTATGCGCAGGCAATCAGCGATCTTGTAGAAGCTGAAAGTCTGCTACCGGAAAGTAACAATGTATATGCTGATAAATTTGTAGCTGCAGCGGTGTTGGCAAGAATCTATCTGCAAAAAGGTGATTATGAAAATGCACGCGATGCCGCGGATCGTGTAATTTCATCTGGAAAATATAGCCTGATTCCAGCGTATAAGGATGTATTTAACCTATCGGAAGATTCCAAGGAATCTGTCTTCTCTATTCAGATCTCTGAACAGGATGGCAATAATTCGATGAATGAATTTTTTGCCAATGCTACCAACGGTGGCCGTCGTGATATTTTGATTGAAGACGCACACCTCGCTTTGTATCCTGAAGGTGATGATAGAAAAGCACTCTTCTATACCAGTTCCGGTGATTATCTTTCCGGCAAATGGAAAAATCAATACGCGAATATCGCTGTCATCCGCCTCGCGGAAATGTACCTCGTTCGTGCCGAAAGCAATCAGCGCCTCGGCACTTCAACCGGTGGAAATCCCCTGGATGATTACAACAGAGTACACGTAAGGGCAGCACTTGCCGCTGCTTCCACCGTTGCTCTCGATGATATTTTGCTGGAAAGAAGACTTGAACTTGCACACGAAGGATTCAAATATCACGATGTAAAACGGTTGCACCTGGTAGTAGGAACCATGCCTTACAACGATAATAAAATGGTGTTTCCCATTCCGCAACGTGAATTGGATGTAAATAAAAATCTCGTACAGAATCCGGGTTATTAAAACTCGAACATCCATCGGATAGTTTGTGAAGCTTTTGCGCAGAGACCTATCCGATGGATGTCCGCTACTTTTTTCTTCAGCGTGTTAAAATCAAACAATAAGCAGCAGCCGATTAAAATATCTGCAGTCGTTTAATTCCTAAATCTAAAATTGTTGAGCGAAATCCGACCTGTCCCGTTTTTTTTTATCGGGATATTCTAACCAATCTTAACTAAGCTTGTCGATAAATTGTAAGGCCACCTAAAAAGCACCATTCCTAATTCTAAATTCTTAATTCTTCAACTCAACCAATAATAATGCGCCACGTCATTTTCATTTTTCTTGTTTCAATTGCTTCCAGTATATGCTCTGCACAACCATCAAAAAACCCCATCACTATCGCAGACGCAGACAGTATTCATGATGTCACTGAACCTGCTATTTCTCCTGATGGAAAATGGGTGGCTTATACTGTCTCTTCCACCAACTTTGAAGAAGATGATTTCACCACCGACATATGGATGACTAGTTGGGATGGAAAAACAACGCTGCAACTCACCTATACAAAAGAAGAAAGTGAATCCACACCACGCTGGAGTGCTGATAATAATTACCTCGCATTTCTTTCTTCAAGATCAGATACCGACGAAATCAGCCAACTCTGGTTGTTGAATCGCAATGGTGGAGAAGCAAAAAAAGCAACTTCTTTTAAAGGTGGCGTTGAAGAGTATGCCTGGAGCCCTGATGGAAAAAAAATTGCGCTGATCGTTAACATAACCGACACTACTGAATACATCGAAGGTACAGAAACACCTGTGCCAATTGTGATTGATCGTTTTTATTTCAAGGAAGATTATTCCGGTTACCTCACTACTTCCCGCAAACATTTGTATGTGATGGATGCAATCACCGGCGACACTTCAAGAATTGTAGCCGGCGATTTTGAAGAACAACTTCCCTCCTGGAGTCCTGATGGAAAACAAATTGCTTTTATCAGCAAACGCGCACGTGAAGATTGGGACCGCGACGACAACTATGATGTATATGTTGTTGACGCCAGGCCAAACGCCACGCCCCGGCAACTCACCACGAATCCCGGCAATGATAATGATCCGTCTTATGAAGCAGCACCATCGTGGAGTCCGGATGGAAAATACATTGCTTACACAGCAGGTGGTCCGTTAAAATTGATTTACTATGCCACACAACGTTTAGCGATCGTGCCTGTAGCAGGTGGTGCTGCGAAAATTCTTACAGCATCATACGATCGTAATATTTGGAATCCGCAATGGTCGCCGGACAGCAAAGAAATTTATTTCATCGCGGAAGACGACCAGAACCTTGACCTGGATAAAATTTCTGTTGAGGGTGGAGAAATTAAAAAAGTAATGACCGGCCGCCATACAGTTTACGATTATGAATTACTTGGGGCCAATAAAATTGCCCTTCAATACACCACGCCAATGATTCCACAGGAAATTTTTGTGCAGGATGAAAATGGATTCAGAAAACTCTCTCGCCAGAATGATGGCTGGCTTTCACGACATCAATTGGCAACCACCAAAGAATTTCAATCGAAAAGTAAAGATGGCACCATGATCAGTGGCTTTATGGTATTGCCGGCTGATTATGTAGCAGGAAAAAAATATCCGGCTATTCTTCAGATACATGGCGGACCTACCAGTCAGAATCAGAATGAGTGGGCATTCGACTGGCAACTATATGCTTCCTGGGGTTATGTAACCGTTTCCATGAATCCACGTGGCAGTACTACCAAAGGCGAAAAATTTGCTACCGCGATATTTGCTGCATGGGGTTCAGTAGACATTGAAGATGATTTATCAGGTGTTGATTATCTCGTGAAAAACGGGATTGCCAATCCGGATAAATTAGCAGTGGAAGGATGGAGTTATGGTGGCATTGCGACGGACTACACCATTACACGCGATCAGCGATTTAAATGTGCGATCAGCGGAGCCGGCATCGGCAATGCACTCGCAGGTTACGGCACCGACATGTACATCCGGGAGTACGAAGCAGAATTGGGAACTCCCTGGGCAAACTTTGATAATTACGTCAAAAATTCAATGCCTTTCCTTCACGCCGATAAAATAAAAACACCCACACTTTTTATGTGCGGCGCAAAAGACTTTAATGTTCCCTTGCTCAATTCAGAACAGATGTACCAGGCATTAAAAAGTCTTGGTGTTGAAACACAACTCATCATCTATCCCGATCAAAACCACGGCCTCAGCATCCCAAGCTACCTTCGTGATCGTTATGAGAGGAGGAAAGATTGGTTTGATGGGCATTTGAAAAACTAAAAGTTTCAATGCATAAAATAAAAAAGTCTCTTCAATTTTCTGAAGAGACTTTTTTATTATTTCTTTTATCATTCACACTGCGAAACTTTCCCCACACCCACACGTCCTCGTTGCATTCGGATTCACAAAGTGAAATCCTTTGCCATTGAGCCCGTCAGAAAAATCAAGCTCCGTTCCGCACAGGTAAAGAAAACTCTTAAGATCGCATACGAGTTTCAATCCTTTGTCTTCAAATACCTGGTCGTCTTTCTTCGACTCATTGTCAAAATCCATTTTGTAGGAAAGACCGGAACAACCACCGCCCACTACAGACACACGCACAAAATAATCAGGGTCAAGCCCTGCCTCGTGGGTCAGTGCCTCTACTTTAGTTTTTGCTTTTTCGCTTACAGTAATCATGTTGAAAAGGATTAAAGACTTAAGGACTAAAGACTATGAGACTGAAGACTAAGGGACGTAAGACAGATAACATGTCTTCAAGTCTTACGTCTTACGTCTCACGTCTTACGTCTTTTTTCAGACTAATGCACCACACTTTCTTTCAGCTTAATCGGTTCCATTCCGTTCTTCACACGGTAATCGTTGATCGCCGCTTTCACTGCATCTTCAGCTAATACCGAACAATGGATTTTAACAGGAGGCAATGCAAGCTCTTCTACAATGTCCATATTATCGAGTGTGGCTGCATCGTCCAGTGATCTTCCTTTCAGCCATTCTGTTGCTAAAGAAGAAGAGGCAATGGCAGAACCACAACCGAAGGTTTTGAATTTTGCGTCAATAATGGTTTGTGTTTCAGGATCTACTTCAATCTGCAAACGCATCACATCACCGCATTCAGGTGCACCTACCAATCCGGTTCCTACTGTGTTCTTGTTCTTATCGAGTGTTCCTACATTTTTAGGATGCTCGTAATGTTCCAGCACTTTTTCTGAGTATGCCATGAGATTGATGGTTAGTTAATGATGAATAGTTAATAGTTGTTAGTCGTTGATAAAAAATTTAAAGTTTAATGCGCTGCCCACTCAATTTTGTTTACATCAATTCCTTCCTTAAACATTTCCCACAGCGGACTTAATTCACGCAATTTATTTACTGCATCTGTCAAACGTTGAATAGTGTAGTCAACCTGCTCTTCCGTAGTAAATCTTCCCAGCGAAAATCGAATCGATGAATGAGCAAGATCATCACCTAATCCAAGCGCTTTCAAAACATAAGATGGTTCAAGTGATGCTGAAGTGCAGGCACTGCCGGATGAAACAGCAATGTCTTTATTAAACGCCATCATCAATCCTTCACCTTCCACATACTTAAAAGAAATGTTGGCGATGTGAGGAAGTCTGTGTGCGGGATTTCCGTTTACATAGGCTTCTTCTAATTTCAACAACGCATTTTCCAGCTTATCACGCAACTTAGAAAGCCTTACTGATTCACCTTCCATTTCTTTCATGCAGATTTCACACGCCGCACCAAAACCCACAATACCAGGCACATTCATCGTGCCAGAACGCATAGCGCGTTCATGTCCGCCACCATCCATCTGAGCGGTTACTTTCACACGGGGATTCTTGCGACGAACATACAAAGCTCCAATGCCTTTCGGTCCGTACATTTTATGTGCAGTAAATGACATCAGGTGAATGCCGTCTTCCTGCACATCTATTGGTACTTTCCCAACAGCCTGCGTGGCATCGGAATGAAACAGCACGCCATGTTTTTTCGCGATAGCAGCAATTTCCCGGACAGGATGAATGACGCCAATCTCATTGTTGGCATACATAATTGAAATCAGAATAGTTTTATCGGTAATAGCTGCTTCCAATGCATTCAAATCAATCTCTCCCTGATCATTCACCTGCAAATAGGTTACCTGACCACCCAGCTTTTCAATATGCTTGCACGTATCAAGGATGGCTTTATGCTCAGTGGTAACAGTAATGATATGGTTTCCTTTAGTAGCATACATTTCAAAAACACCCTTTAAAGCAAGGTTGTTTGACTCTGTAGCTCCTGAAGTAAAAATGATTTCTTTAGGATCCGCGTTTATCAGCTTGGCTACCTGCTCGCGCGCATAATCTACGGCTTCTTCACCAGTCCAGCCAAATGGATGACTGCGGCTTGCAGCGTTCCCGAATTTCTCAGTGAAATAAGGAATCATGATGTCCAGCACACGCGGATCAACCGGAGTAGTTGCACTGTTATCGAGGTAAATCGGTAGTTTTAACATAAATTTCGCGCAGTAGATTTTCTTTATTTAGAATTAATCTAAACGCAAATTTAGGCAAAAAGTTTACAGTAAACACTTCTTTTTCATGGAAAAAATAGAGCATATCGGCATCGCAGTGAAAGACCTTGCAACTGCCAATGAAACCTACCGGAAATTGCTTGGTGTGGCGCAGTACAAAACGGAAGTGGTGGGTAGCGAGCATGTTACCACCTCTTTTTTCCTGGTAGGTACGAACAAAATTGAATTGCTTGAATCCAGTGATCCGAACGGAGTGATTGCAAAATTTATTGAAAGGAAAGGTGAAGGCATTCACCACATCGCTTATGCGGTGAGCAATATTCGCGAAGAAATGAGCCGGCTTAAATCTGAAGGTTTTGTTTTGCTGAATGAAGAACCCAAACGTGGTGCCGATAACAAATGGGTCTGCTTCGTGCATCCTAAAAATTCGCATGGTGTATTGGTAGAATTGTGTGAGGAAATCAGGGAGAATTAGGAATCAGGATTTGGAGCGTCGCTTTGAAGGAGCAATTGATGCATTGTTTAATTGCTAAACTGTTGGGCAAAGCCGGTGGAAATTCCTGTTAAGCAGAGATGGCAATGTTTCAACCGCTCCGGCTTCGCCGCAACCATTTAACCATTTAGCAATTTAACTATTCACCATCAGTCGTGACAGCTTCACTGAAAGCCATGAAATTCATCCTCGAAACACCACGCCTCTTACTTCGTGAACTTTCACAAGATGACTATCAAAATTTCTTCGACCTCAACAATGATCCGGAAGTGGTAAAGTATGTGGGTGATGGTGCATTTGCCAGCGTAAATGCCGCAAAAAACTTTCTACTCAATTATGATCAGTACAAAAAATATGGAGTTGGCCGCTGGGCCGTGATTTTAAAAGCAAGCAATGAATTTACAGGTTGGTGCGGATTAAAATTTCAGCAAGACTTGAGTGAAACCGGTGAAGTGGATCTGGGGTATCGTTTTTCAAGAAAATTCTGGGGACAGGGCATTGGAAGCGAAGCAGCAAAAGCTTGTGTAGATTACGGTTTTCATCAATTGCATTATAAACGCATCATCGGCAGGGTGATGGCTGGTAATATTGCTTCAGTTAAAGTGCTGGAGCATTGCGGGATGCATTTCGTGAGGGAAATGAAATTTGATGAGCATCCCGGATTATGGTTTGAAATAGAAAATCCTGATTGGAAAGAACCAAGCTATTCGCCTATCAATTGTAATTTTTATGATGAACTGGAAGCACTGGCCACATCAAAAAAGAATATTGAAATACTGTATAGGAATGAGATTGGAGTCCGGATAATTTCAACAGGAATAATCAAAACGTTCTTCATTGAAAACAAAGCAGAATTTATGCAACTGGAAAATAACCTGGTGATCCGATTGGATAAACTGATCAGCGTTAATGGCAAAATACTGCCGTCCATAGCAAATAATTAACAGTATGTCTGAATTCAAAGCTAAAATCATTTGAACGAATAATAATTCTGGAAGAGCGTGGAATGATATCTCGGTGCGACGTCTTATAACCACCATTGGACAAGCTCAGAAAATAATGTTCCCTGAGTTTTCGAAGGGAAATACAATCAGCACTCACAACACGATTTCAGCAAGCATCAATTCCATCTTAACCTCCTAGTGCTATCTTTACGAAAATTTTAATTCATGCTTACCCTTCAATATCTCAGAAGCAATACAGAAACCGCTGTCACACGTCTTGCCAAAAAGCATTTCGATGCAAAAGAAAGCATTGAAAAAATTATATCTATAGATGCTGATCGCAGGCAAACCCAGGCACAGTTAGATCAATTGCTTTCACAATCCAATGCATTGTCAAAAGAAATAGGGCAATTATTTGCGCAAGGGAAAAAAGAAGCGGCAGAAGAAAAGCGAAGTCAGTCTATTCAATATCGTGATGAAGCAAAGAAGCTGGAAGAAAAGCTGAAAGCACATGAAGAGGAGCTTCAGCAATTGCTTGTTCGTCTTCCCAATTTACCCAATGATTTGGTGCCGGAAGGAAGAACGCCTGAAGACAATGTGGTAGTTCGTGAAGGTGGTGCAATGCCCTTGTTGCCTGAAAATGCAAAACCACACTGGGAACTCACCTCAAAATACGACATCATCGATTTTGAAACCGGCAACAAAGTAACAGGAGCGGGCTTTCCTTTTTATAAAGGTAAAGGCGCAAAATTGCAACGTGCCTTGATTTCATTTTTCCTGGATAATGCGATCGCCGCAGGCTATATAGAATATCAACCTCCGTTATTAGTAAATGCAGAAACCGGATTTGCTACCGGACAATTGCCTGATAAAGACGGGCAAATGTACTTTGCGAGTGAAGACGGATTTTACCTGATTCCCACAGCGGAAGTGCCTGTTACTAATATCTATCGTGACATGATGGTGAAAGAAGAACAGTTGCCCATTAAGATGACTGCTTATTCACAATGTTTCCGTCGCGAAGCAGGTTCCTACGGTAAAGATGTACGCGGTCTGAACCGGTTGCATCAGTTTGATAAGGTGGAAATCGTCCGTATCAATCATCCGGAAACTTCTTATGCTGCTTTAGATGAGATGGTGAGCCACGTGGAGGGTCTGATAAAAAAATTAGAGTTGCCTTACCGCATTTTAAGATTGTGTGGAGGCGACATGAGTTTTGCTTCTGCCCTTACTTATGATTTTGAAGTTTATTGCGCCGCGCAAAAAAAATGGCTCGAAGTGAGCAGCGTTTCTAATTTCGAAACTTTTCAATCCAACCGTATGAAGTTGCGGGTTAAGGATAAAGAAGGTAAAATTCAATTGGCGCACACACTTAATGGCAGTGCACTTGCTTTACCACGCATTGTAGCTTCCTTATTGGAAAACAATCAAACGGCAGATGGAATAAAGATGCCGGCGGCCTTGATTCCTTATACAGGTTGGGAAAAACTTGATTAGCAATACAGTTTATTGAGCGTCTGGATTTTTGTTTCAGCTAATGATACCGGCTTTCAGTTCAAAATAAAATGACCTGTCTGAAAAAATGATATGATTGAGTAATTCATTTCTGTCTCCATATCATTTTTTACCCTTTTTATAATTGAATGATCTCAACGTGTTTCATTTCTAATTCTTTGAAAAATATAATTTCAACTTATTGAAGATTATTTTTTGAAGCTGGTTTTGCAAATCCTATTCAAAATACTCCTACATTAGATGATTCAAAATAAATCACAAAATTTTTAAATGGTCTCATTATGAAAAAAACACTACTATCTATTGCAACACTTTTCATGTTTGTGCTGTTTGCGCAAACAGTCTCTGCGCAACGTTACTTTGATGAAATATTTACCTCCACCACTTTCACCGGTCCTGTAGTTTACGGACAAAACTACGGTGTATTAACAGGTGTGCCTGCCTTGCAGCCATTGGTGATGGATGTGTATCAACCGCAAGGTGACACTGCGCAATTACGTCCTTTGGTGATATACCTTCATACAGGAAGTTTTCTGCCATTGCTGATCAATGGAACTGCTACAGGTGACCGTCACGATAGTGCTACCGTAGAAATGTGCAAGCAATTTGCCCGCCGTGGTTATGTATCTGCTTCCATGGATTACCGGCTTGGATGGAATCCGGTGGGTGCTACTCAGGATATTCGCACCGGCACCTTGCTGATGGCAGTGTATCGTTCGATTCAGGATGCTAAAACGTGCGTACGTTATTTTAAAATGGATGCAAAAGTGCAGGGTAATACTTTTAAGATTGATACGAACAGAATAATGCTGGTTGGTCAGGGTTCCGGTGGTTACGTTACCTTGGCATATGCTACGCTTGATAAAACTGCTGAAATTCAATTGCTGAAATTTATTGCTGCTGAAACAGATCTTACCTATGGATTTGTAGCAGGTCAGCCTTATGTAAATCAGGCATTATGGGGTGATTTTGATGGATTAGGCGGATTGGCCGGATTCAATCAGGATAACTGGCCACAATATGGAAATGATGTGAATATGGTAGTGAACATGGGCGGAGCTATTGGTGATTCCAGTTGGCTGGAAGATGGTGATATGCCCATCGTTTGTTTTCATGTTACCAACGATCCGTTTGCTCCTTATGGAAATGGAAACGTAATAGTGCCGACAACAGGTCAGTTTGTAGTGTATGTAAGTGGTAGCCGCGAAGTGGTTCGTCTTTCCAATCAATTTGGAAATAATGATGTGTTCAATATTCCTTACAACGATCCTTATACTACCCGTGCCAACCAGGTAAATGAAGGCTTTGAAGGTTTGTTTCCATTTATTTTACCTGATCCATCGATTGTAATTCCAGGTGACCCTTTTCATGGGCAGGCTGGCCCGTGGGAATGGTGGGATTCCGTGGCCTTGCAAACTGTTGCACCTGCTTATGGAGTTCCCGCTGCCAACGTAGCAGTGATTTATCAAAATGCATTTCTCACCAATCCGGATGGGTCTAAAGCCAAAGGATTGGCTTATATTGATTCTATACAGGGATATCTTGCACCAAGAGTTGTTCAGTCAATGCAGCTTCCTGGCTTTATCAGCAGCGTTCAAACGCCTGATATTTTTGCCTCAGATGTTAAGATGTTTCCTAACCCTGCTGTTACTTCCTTTACGTTGCGCTTAGAGGATCCGAAGCAAAAAATAAAGTACGTTCAATTGTTTGACATGACAGGCAGACTTGTGAGCGAAATAAAAGGAATCAGCACTACTGAAGTAAATGTAAGCCGTGAAGGATTATCCAATGGTTTGTATCTCGTTAAAATCGGTTTGGACAAGAAAGAAATTCAGGGCAAATTACTTTTTGAATAAATATAACGTCCAACCGATGTTTTTAACCGAGCATCGGCAGCATATTAAATATAAAAAGGTTGATCCATCCGGATCAACCTTTTTTGTTTTATACAACCGAAAAGAAATTATTTCAAACTGCAGTTTATCTGCTACGTAAGCTATGGTTGATTTGGATTTGCGATTTGTATAAATATAGTTTTTGACCGGAGAAAACCGACACGGTGTATTGTTGCGTAATTATCCGCACAAATAAAAAATCAACAATCAAAAACAAAATTTTTATGAAAAACAAAATTGCAGTATTCGCTTTAGCGCTCATGAGCGTTGTATTTACTTCTACACTTTCATTCGCACAGCCCATGATGCCAATGGTTGGAGGAGAAGCCATGTATCCCAGTAAAGACATCGTTGACAATGCAGTAAATTCAAAAGATCACACAACACTTGTAGCAGCAGTTAAAGCAGCAGGTTTGGTAGAAACATTGAAAGGCAAAGGTCCTTTTACCGTTTTTGCTCCCACAAATGATGCATTTGAAAATTTGCCAGCAGGAACCGTTGAAACATTGTTAAAAGCAGAAAACAAATCTACACTCACGAAGGTGTTGACTTATCATGTGGTTGCCGGGAAAATAACCTACAATGATCTCAGGGAAATGATCAGGAAAGGCGGAGGAAAAGCCACATTAAAAACTGTGAGCGGCGGAACGCTTACTGCCATGATGAACGGCGATGTAAGCATTACACTCACTGATGATGGCGGAAATACAGCGAACATCAGCACTTATGATGTAATGCAGTCAAATGGTGTGATTCACGTAATTGACCGTGTGCTGCTTCCTAAATACTGAAAGTTGTTTGTACTTCGTTGACAACAGGCATGCGCTAAAAAAAAGTCCTCTCGTTTAATAAGAGGACTTTTTTTATGGGCAGTAATTTAAGTGATTTCTTACTTAGGGCTTCCGCCATCAAGTACCGCCAGCCGCATCTTCATTTGATTAGCATCATTACAGTTAAGTGCTGAAGATGATTTGGTGTTAGAACTTTCAGGAGTTTTTGGAGTGGCTTCGGGTGTGGTGACTTCCTTTTTCTTTTGTTCCGTGGAAGTAGAAGAAGGAACAGTTCTCACGCGTAGCGAGCCGACGGCATTTGCAGGGATCACTGAAAGTTGCTGATCAACAAGTGCCAGGACCAAAGTGAAAAAAACAGCAAGCAAAGGAGTTTTGAAGGATTTCATAGATTGCTTTTGTTAAAGACGCATTAAAACGTGGAAAAGTTACAACTATTGGACAAATCAGTAAGCTTTTTAACTATACATTAACTATTTCCTAAAATTGTCCTTTTTGAAGTAGAGGCGAAACAAACGGGATTTGAAAAAGAAGGCGGGCTCTTCCTTTCCCGCCTTCACCCCAATCAATTACTGCTTTATCTTGATCCGGATTCCCGGGATTTAGCGGTAGCAATTGATTCCCTTTCAAGTCTTCTCAATGCAAGCCGGCTGTCGATGATAGCTGCCAGGAAAAGAACCGGTTTCATAACTGAAATATCTTCGGTCTCCTTTTGCAGCCTGTCAAGGGTGCCTGTCTCCGTTGGACTCGTATGTTGTACGGTTACCTCAACAGCTTTGTTTTTTGAAGTTGCAATCTTCGTATCCTGCGCATTCACCAAATTCGCGAATAATAACAGGAACAGTGAGGAGAGAATGGTGATCGTTTTCATAGGTTGTGTGTTGAGTGTGATAAAAACAGGCTGTTGATTATTTACCAGCTATGCCGGCCGTGCGTGTTACATGCGCTATCGCTTTTTGCGAAATAGTCTGAAGCGCACCAACAGTAATGTTTTCAGTTTCTTCCTGCATACTGCTCATGGATTCATGAGATTCACTTTCAAGAATTACTTTCTTTTGCACCTGTTCATGAACCGCGGCACCTGAATGTGTTAATATGGTTTCACTTTCGAATTGCAATTGATCAAGTATCATTTGCTGACTTTTAACAGTGGTAGTTCCTGCCTGATCAGTTACAGGGCAGCAATTCGCTATGTAATCCATAGAATCGGCAAAAACTGTTTGTGAACCGATGGTCAGAAAGCCTGCGAGAAGGAGGGTTATTGTTTTCATGATTTTACTTTTTAGGCGATTAAAGTTTCTTGTAGGTGAAGTGAGTTGTTAAAGCGTTTTGATTTCTATTCCATTAGAGTCGATGATGATTTTTTTCTCTATATGCCTTTCATCTTCTTTGTCGCTTATTCCCGGACACTGGTTACACTCTAATCCGTCTTTTGTCATTTTCCACTCATGTCCGAGCATGTCCCAATCCCAGGTATCAGTTACATTTGACACATCATTGAGCATATTTTGCAATGACTTGTCGAGCACAACTGTTTTACCAACAGGTAATTTGAGTACCATTCTCACGTGTTGTCCACGGAATTTAGAATTCGTGCTGAGGTTGAAATATTTGGGCAACTGAATTACTGAGTCAGTAACACGATAGCTGTATTTGATCCCATCAGCCAGTTGTTTTGCTTCATCATAGGTTTTACCACGTGAATACAGTGTTGTAACGAGATACACTGAATCGTTCTCGCTTTGTTCGATATCGAGACGCACAAACCTGTTCATTACTGAATCAGCATTTTCATCCAGGATAAAGAGATCGCCGAACTTTATGATTTCATCATTTCGGAAATCATAATCTACCGTTTCTGCATTCGATTTCAGCACCACATGGTTGCCTGTAATTCCGCTGATCTTATAACTCTTCTTGATAGTTGCTGAACGTTGATATTCACTTGCAATTCTTACTCCTGTAAGCACACAAATCGCTATGCCCACCAACCATAATCCTGCCATTACAGCACCTATCATCCGCAGGTTAAGCTTCACTTTGAAAAGGATTTTCAACCCGTTCAATAATAAAAGCGTGAAAGGGATACCAATTGCAAGTATTCCACCCAAAACCAGCCACCATAATTGAGAATTGGTAAGCACCATGTGTGTGAGTTCATGTGGCACTACGAAACTAAATACACCAACACCACTGAAAATTGCGATTGTTAAGCCAACCAGTACGGCAATACTAAATATGGTGATTACAATTCCGAATACGCCGGCGATAAACTTTCCGAAAGCTCTCAGCACATCACCTATAAAATCACCTACCTTCTGTGTCGATGATCTCACGCGGTGTTTCATTTCATCCGATGTTAGTTCGCCGGCGAAGACCTCCCCCCGTTTCTTCAGGCTTTCCATTTCTTCGCGAACATTTTTTTCAATCGTAGCAACATTCACTCTTTCACCACGCATCAGCAATTTGTCGGAAGTGGTTTTTGCTTCAGGAATAATGAACCAAAGGATGATATACAAAAATATTCCTGAACCGGCGAAGATGATGGACAATCCAAAAGCAAGACGCAGGTAGATTGGATCAATATCGAAGTAGGCACTGATACCGGAACAAACACCACCTAATATTTTGTCTTCAGGATTACGGAAGAAACGTTTGCGACCGTTCTCATAATAAATGGTCTGATCAGCTTTAGGAGTCGTTTTCTTTTCTTCTTCTTCTTCGTTGCCGGGAAGTTCTTCCGGTTTACCCATGGCCATAATTATTTCATCTACATCGGCAGCCATGATTACTTTGTTTGTATCAGCGTTGCGTTCTGTAAACATTTCAGCCAGGCGGCTTTCGATGTCGGCAATGATTTCTTCTTTCCCTTGAGTAGTTGAGAAATGAGCTTTGAGTTTCTCCAGGTATTTTTTTAAAAGCTCGTAGGCATTTTCATCAATGTGAAATACTATTCCACTGAGGTTGATGGTTACGGTTTTATTCATTGTTTGATTCGATTTGAGTGGTTTGAGAAGATGGGGCAGTTTCTGTTTTTTGGGTGGTGAGTTCTACGGCGAGCACCAGTTCATCCCAGGTTTTTCTAAGCTCTTCGAGAAATTTTTCCCCGAGTCCGGTGAGCTTGTAGTATTTCCTGGGTGGTCCCGATTTAGATTCAACCCATTGGTAGCTGAGGTAGCCGTCGTTTTTCAGACGGGTGAGCAGTGGATACAGCGTTCCTTCCACCACGATCAGTTTTGCCCTCTTCATACGAGCCAGAATCTCCGAAGCGTAGCATTCTTCATCATTACCTATGATGGAAAGAATGCAAAACTCGAGGATGCCTTTTCGCATTTGGGCTTGTGTGTTCTCGATGTTCATGGTATTAACTTGTTTTTGACATAGCAAAGATATATGCAGTGTTTGGTATTTTGTATCACATAGTACCATTTATTTTTCAAAATGCTTCATAACTGATTGATTATTAGGTAGTAAATTTTTCAGTACTTGGCTATAAAAAGTACTAAAAATGAACAAATCAATAATAATTACAGGGTATTTGAAAAGGTTTTGGAGATGCTAATCAGGAAAAATCAGTTATTAGTTGCTTCTCAGTTTATCCACTTTTTATTTATGGTAAAACGAACTTTTGGGAGGGCATTAATTCACAAATAACTCATTACAGGATGGTTATGGGCTGTCAACATTGTGTGTATAAAATTTGAAGGTGAAAAATCATGTTTGATCTACTTTCGTGTCCCCGATTTTTTCCAATCTTAAAAAGTTATTACCTATGTCAGAAGCAATCACCTTGAACAAAGGAGAACATACCACAACCCGTACTACTTACACCTATGAAGAAGTATTGCTTGCCGCTATCGAATACTTCCATGGCGATGAGCTCGCTGCAACTACGTGGATGAATAAGTATGCAGTGAAAGATGCGAAGGGTCATTACTATGAGCTTACGCCTGATGATATGCATTGGCGCATGGCACGTGAATTTGCGAAAATGGAAATTCAGTTTTCTGAAAAAGTAAAGCTGAACGGCGCGTTTAAAAATCTTTCCGGATACGGACAACAACGTGAATTTTTAAGCGAGAAAAAAATCTATGAATATTTTAAACGCTTCAACTACATCATTCCCCAGGGAAGTGTAATGAGTGTATTAGGAAATCATACCATGGTGGCCTCACTGAGCAACTGCGTGGTGCTTCCTGAAATTTATGATTCTTACGGCGGCATCTTTTTTACCGATCAGCAACTGGCGCAATTGTTCAAGCGCCGCTGTGGTGTCGGAATTGATATTTCAAGTATCCGTCCTGCAGGTGCTCCGGTGTTGAATGCGGCAGGCACCACTACAGGTGCTGTTTCTTTCATGGAACGTTTCTCCAATACAACACGCGAAGTGGCACAGCATGGCCGTCGCGGTGCATTGATGATTACGATGGACATCACGCATCCTGATGTGGAATATTTTATTACTGCCAAACAGGATCTTGCAAAGATTACCGGCGCCAATGTTTCTGTGCGGCTGAGTGATGAATTTATGAATGCCGTTGCTGAAGATGGTGACTTCACACACCGCTGGCCGATTGAATCACCCAATCCTAAATATACCAAGACGGTTCGCGCCCGTGAACTCTGGGAAACCATCATTACCTGCGCGCATAAAACTGCAGAGCCTGGATTGATTTTCTGGGACCGTCAGCACAAATATTCCACCTCTTCCGTCTATCCCGGTTATAAAAATGTGTCCACCAATCCTTGCAGTGAAATTGCCATGCAGGGCGGCGACAGTTGCCGGTTGATTGCATTGAATCTTTTCTCTTTTGTAGAAAATCCATTTTCCGCGCAGGCAAGTTTCAACTACAAAAAATTGTATGAAGTAGCGTATGAAGCGCAACGCTTGAGCGATGATTTAGTGGAACTGGAATTACAACACATTGATCGCATCCTTGAAAAAGTTGCGAATGATCCTGAACCTGATTATATCAAAGATGTGGAAATACGCACCTGGAAATTGTTACAGGACCAGGGAAGAAAAGGCCGTCGCACAGGATTAGGTTTTACTGCGCTTGGTGATGCTGTGGCAGCATTGAATTTACCTTTTGATTCAACAGCCGCTTTGAAAGTGATTGATGAAATGCAGAAGACCAAATGCAGGGCGGAGTTTGACAGTTCTATCGACATGTCTATTGAACGTGGCTCTTTTGAAGGTTTCAATACGGAAATTGAAAACACTTCCGAATTCGTGCAGATGATGCAACAGGAACTGCCTGAAGTATATGACCGCATGATGCAGTTTGGCAGGAGAAATATTTCACTGAGCACCGTTGCACCTACCGGAACACTCAGCATACTCGCGCAAACATCTTCCGGCATTGAACCTGTTTATATGCTCAGCTACAAGCGCCGCCGCAAGGTGAATCCGAATGATAAAAACCAGCGCGTTGATTTTGTGGATGCAATGGGCGATCCATGGCAGGAGTTTGAGGTGTACCATCCGAAATTAAAAATGTGGATGGAAGTAACAGGCCAGAAAGATTTGAAAAAATCTCCTTACTTCGGCAGCACCGCTCCGGAGATTGACTGGATCAAACGCGTGGAAATTCAAAGCGTGGTGCAGAAATACATTACGCATTCTATTTCCTCCACCATCAATTTACCGAATGATGTAGCTGTAGAAAAAGTGGGCGAGATTTATCTCGAAGCGTGGAAGCATGGACTGAAAGGCATCACCGTTTATCGCGATGGTTCACGTTCCGGTGTGTTGATTGCCAATGATGATAAAGGTAAAAAAACAACTGCCGATGAAGTGCTTACTTCCAATGCACCCAAGCGTCCGAAAGTATTGGAAGCGGATGTATTGCGCTTTATGAACGGCAATGAAAAATGGAGTGCGGTGGTGGGCTTGCTGAAAGGAAAACCGTATGAGATATTTACCGGTGTGGTGAATGAAGATTCTATTTTGTTACCGAACTATGTTGACAAAGGCTGGGTAATCAAAACCCGTCTCGAAGATAGAACCACGCGTTACGATTTTCAATACATTGACCGTGCAGGCTATAAAGTGACTATTGAAGGACTCTCGCGTTCCTTCGAACAGGAGTTCTGGAACTATGCGAAACTTATTTCCGGCGTATTGCGCCACGGTATGCCCATACCGCATATCATCGACCTTATCGAAAACCTCGACTTAAAAGCCGAATCGCTCAACACCTGGAAAGCCGGTGTAGAACGCGCTCTCAAAAAATACATCGAAGACGGAACACCTGCGGTTGACAAACAATGTCCTGAATGCGGTGACCTGAAAGGGTTGGTGTATGAGGAAGGGTGTTTGGTTTGTAAGAGTTGCGGGAGTAGTAAGTGTGGGTGATTTACTGTTGGATTAAAAATCCAACAGCTCAATCGGTCGGGATTAAAAAAAATCCTGACCAGCGCTGTGACATATCCGGGCCAACGGGAGTAGTAAGTGTGGGTGATTTATTGTTGGATTAAAAAATCCAACAGCTCAATCGGTCGGGATTAAATAAAAATTCCGACCAGCGCAGTGACATATCCGGGCCAACGGGAGTATACTCCTTCCCTGTCACAGTCCCGCTGGCTGGCAACTGAGCCTTGTAGGCGAAAACACAAGGGTGGCGCAAAAAAATTAAGTGACTATGGAAACGTCTTTTCAGGAAAGCATGATTGAACTCTATTCTTATCGTCAAAATTTAACTTGCTATAGTTACTCTCCATTTCTTCATTCAAATTACTTAAGAAATATTTCAATTCCGACTCACTGTTAAGACCAATTATTTGCCAAGGTATTGAAGCATACTGAATATAGATATTGTCCTCATATTTCATAATATCCAACGAGAATAAGGGCATAATTCTGTTTACAACTATATCAATGACTTCAATTAAGGCAGCAATCTCAAAAACAGAGATGCTTTTTTTGATAACCGAGAATCGTTTTGTCTTTTTGTGAAGATTAGAATGCGCTATCAAATTATTACGAATATCCTCAAACTCATTTGTTCGTTTATTGAGATACTTTGTCGCCGGCTTTATCACTTTCTTAACAGTTTCAAAATCACGATTATCGCGACATGCTGAATTGAGTTGTTGAAGTGCTTCATTAAATACTAAAATTCTAAGAAGAATATAGCGACTGACAATATATTCAAGATCAGTTGGTATGGATTTTAGTGAGTTGATAAAGTTTCTTATTTCAAGCAACTCCTGGCGAATGTTTTGGAGAATTATAAAGTTTTCGCCGGGTATTGGAGTAGATGAGTTTTTGTGTTTTCCCATTTTTTAATTTTGATTGATTTTATTCCTTCGCCAAGATGCTTATACAAGTATCAGAGTGATTGGCATCATTATAATCTGCTTTCTAAATCCCTAGTTGACGAGTTTGCCTGCGCCCGTTAAATATAGGCATTTACTCCACCCCCGTGGTCTTCGCCGCAAGCATTTGAGATGAGGTAGCGAGACATGAGGGAATTCATAGCTTTTGTAATTCCCCGTTAGTCCGGATTTATTTCAATCCGGTCTAATTGAGATACGGGATTTTTAATCCCGTTTTTATTAATGCCCTTGCGAATGTCACAATGAATATTTTATCAGAATAAAATCCAACTCGCGCGCGTCTGAAGTAAAGCCAATTGGAGCAAGTCGACGCGTGCGCTTGAGACTAATTTCAAAAACACAGAAAACAGTACAAGTCAAGCAACGCCAATCAGCGCACGCGTTCGCCTCCCTCATTGCCTGACTGCAAACGCGCGCGAGTATAAGCAGTCCCCATAAATTAGCTATACACCATTTCTGAAATCGAGAAATCATTGGGGGATTGCTTCGTGTTGCGGGGCAATTGTGTCGGATATGGAAAGGTTGTAGTCCCGCAACTCTCGCAATGACGTTCAATCATTCCATCATTGCGAGTACCCACCATTGAAGAAATGGAAAAAATGGGATGACGTCAAGGCAATTAAAAACCTCAATTGGTATTGCAATTCAAAAATTTGGGTGATCATTATCATGCATTTACAAAGACGTCATTGTAAGAAAAAATGGCAAGGGAGCCAAACAAAAGCAATGTCACAGCGAGCGAAGCCGAACTGCGACATTGCTTTTGTTGAGCAGTTCCTCAAAAAAAAATGTCCTGCTTCGCCTCCGCTCAGCATGACATTTTTTTGCACCTCCAACTTCAACTCGCGCGCGTCTGAAGTAAAGCCAATTGGAGCAAGCCGACGCGTGCGCTCTAAGCTATTCCTATAAACCCAAATACTGTTCGGAAAAAAAGCAACATGGATCAGCGCACGCGTTCGCCTCCCTCATTGCTTGTCTGCAAACGCGCCCGAGTTAAGGCAAGCCGACGCGTGCGCACATTCCTATTTTCAAAGAACCTGAAAACAGGAAGGTATTAAATGAAGCAAAGCTGATCAGCGCACGCGTTCGCCTCCCTCATTGCTCGTCTGCAAACGCGCGCGAGTTAAGCAACGCGAGTAAGGCCTCTCAAAACATTGCCAACTGCACCGTTTCCTTTCTTAAAGCCTGTGGTATAATTCCACACCGATCATTACCTGATCTTTCCACTGAATATACAGGTGTTGTTCCTGTACGCGGTGCAACAATAATTTTTACAGCGCCGGAATGTTTCGTAAAGAGTTCTTCAACAATCGCAGGATGATTGTTATTTGCTGACAGATGTGCTAACAGCAGATGACTCATGTAAGATGGCTTGTGTTTGAGGAAAAGTTCAAGCGCCTCCGTATTAGATAAATGGCCATTGCCACCGCTGATGCGCTTCTTTAAATGCTGCGGGTATCCTCCCTCTTCCAGCATTTGCTGATCGTAATTGCTTTCAAGGAAGCAGGCATGACACTGTCTGAAATAATGAATCACCGTTTTACAAACCCTGCCAATGTCGGTGAACACTCCTGCTTTAACACCATCGTGTTCCACTACGAAACTCACAGGGTCTGCAGCGTCGTGGTGTTTGGCAAAAGATACAATGTTCAAACTACCCACCACTATTTTTTCATTTATCGTTATAGTATGCACCAGCTCCGGTTCAATCCGCATCTCCGCGTTTTTCAAAGTGACCGGCGTTACGTAAACGGGCATCCTGTATTGCTTCGATAACTTTGCGGCACCGGTAATATGATCACGGTGCTCGTGAGAAATGAAAAGTGCGCGCACCTGTTCCATTGGAAGCTGCAAATTGCTCATTCGCTTCACGGTTTCACGACAGGATAAGCCGGCATCTATCAATACTGCATCCTGCCCGTTTCCTACGTAGTAACAGTTGCCGTTGCTACCGGAGTTGAGCGAAGTGATGAAGAGTGCCATGGTGTAAAGATTGTTTTAAAAACTTGAAAGTAGCAGCGTCAGTTTAAATGCTTCATTTACCTTCTTATAAATAGGAAGGCAGAAAGAATAGGAATCACCTGATAAGCGATTTCATCTTTTTAACGCATGGTTATTCACTTATTGATGAAGTGGAATTAAGGTGAGGTCTTCATGTACCTGCGGTTCTTTTACCTCATTATAAAACTTTGCGAGCGTAACTGACATGTAGGGAAATATCCAGAACAGAGCGATTCCTAAAGTGAAAACACTTAAAATTATCAGCAGGGCAAAATACAGTATAAGGGCAAAGTATTGTTCCTTGTTTCCATACATCATCTTTTTACTGGCATCAATTGCCTCCATAGCACCGATGGATTTATTGTCGGCGAGAATATAAAATGTCTGTGAATAAGCAAGAGCTGCTATGATACCAGGAATGATCAGCAGCAAGGCCCATAGAATGATGAACAAGGTCATTAAAAAATAAGCACCTACGGCAACACCAAACCTTTTAAAGCCTTCAAAAATTTGTGAGAAACTTGCTTCCTGTCCTCTTGCCAGCGAAAGGGAGAAAATCGAAAAGCCAAGTGAAAAGGGCCTCCAAGAATCAGTTGAAGGATTTCCACAGAAATATTTGTTCCGCCTTCCGTGCCCGCGGAAATAGCAGTGGTAAGAAGGAGAAAGAGTACGTAAATTGCATAACAGCTTACTGCTGTTCCCCACTTTCCTTTTAACGTTTCACGTGCCTGATGGCGGAGTTCTTTGTTTTCTGATTTCATCGATTCCCATTTTTAAATGAAGCTGAAGATTATAGCAGCATTTTGTTAAACTTTGTAATGATGACGAACGCATATTCATGAGGATAGGGAAATGCCCAACCCGTGTACAAGCCAACAAAGTCTATTGTAAAAAGCCGACGGGTAAGATAAATCAAAACAAATTATATTTATAAGCTTTCAATAACATGAATGATGAAATATATCTCCCATTAATCCGGCTTTTTGAAATAAGCTTTTGAATCCCGTTTTTAATAGGTCTTTGCGATTTACTCAATGTGCATTTTATCTCCATAAAATCCATTTGAATAATTGATGGAATTAATTCAGGTTGTTGATACTATTATCATTCTTATTAAACCAAACAATTAAAAGGGCGCTGTCATGCTGAGGAACGAAGCATTTATTGTTCTTCTATTAGATTCTTCCGTCATCAGAATGACAAAAATTTAAAACAAAAAATCAGCGTTGAAAAAAACACTGAAAATAATTCGATGGCACTCTTCGATCAATCTGCCTTCACTACAGCAGGTGGAATCCAGGAGCCATTCAACGCTGTTTCTTCCGGACAGTAGATCCGTAAGGTGATGTTGAATGTCCCTGGGGGAGAAGGAAGCCAATTTGGCACCTTCTCTGTTCCCGGATTTTCTGATTGAATAAAAATGTCGAGCGAACCATCCGGATTTTTCTTCAAATCATTTCTATCGCCGAGGGCAAAGCGATTAATAGCATTTGGAACGAGGTAATTTTCCAGGTTGTACATGGTGATGCTCCAGAAAGCTTTGGCCGGAGGAAATTTTCCGGCATCAAAATGCAACACATATTTATGCTTCGATCCGTCATACTTTTCATGATCCGCGTCTTCCGATGAAGAAGGATATAACGCGTCCGCATCGAGGTTTGCTCCAAGGCCTCTGCCTGCAATCATCGCCCGCAGATCATAATTGGTTCCATAATCGCCGAGGCCGCGGAAGATCAACCAGCCATTGATCTTTTCTTTTTTTGTGGCCAGGTCAGCGAGGTATTTTTTACACCATTGCGGCAGCATTTTAATTGAATCCTGAACAGCATTGGAGAATTTAGACAAGTCAAATCTGTTGCCCGCACCAATTCCAAGTTTTGAAATTTCATGCAGTATGGAAGAATCACCAGCAAACGGAGGGTTGTCAATCATCAATTGATTCAGTAAATTAAAATACGCTTCAACTGGCATTTCACTTACCTGTTTTACGGGTGGTTTCATGGAAAGGGAAGTGTCTTTCTTACCGGTTGGAGGAGTATAATTTTTTTTACCATAGCTGCTGAGTGGTACAAGGTGAAAGCCTTCCTGTAAGACTTTAACAACTGTTGAACCATCCTCTTTGCTGTTAACCTGTGTGCGGCCAACCAGCCAGGCCATTTTTGTAGGAGAAATTAGGTGCTTCATTAGCTTTGGCACTTTACCTTTCCAATCTGCTGATGTAATGAGGAATAATTGTGCTTGGGTGCCGGTTGTTCGTTTGCCGGGTGAAGCAATCACGTTCGTCCAGCCATCAAGTATCGGCAACAGGAAATATCTTTCGCGTGTATCAGGCACTTCAAGCACTAATGGTCCCTGACTAAGGTCTAACCAGGCCAGGGCATAATACGTATCGCAATTTGGTTTTACGACTGCCCTGAATTTATCATCCGGAAATTCTTCTTTTCTGCATATTTGGTTTACAGGAGCACCCAAGCTTGAAGCTGTTTCATAATTGGTCATTACTCGTTTTGAAATTTCCATCATGACCAGTGGATAACCATAGATATATGCATCCTTCGCCGCTTGTATATATTCAACATCAGAAGTTGCAATCGATGGTTGAATAATTTGCTGCTTTATGCTTTTGGAAAAGCAGCATATAAAATTAAAAATCAACAGTGAATATAAGATCACGAGTCCTTCCTCATTTTCTTTTGATGCATTAATATCATTCAACTATACATTAACCTGGCTGTGGTTATTCCGGTTGCGCGGATATAAGTTGACGAAAAGTTTATTTGAAAATCCCATCGTAAGTCAATGAAACGTAATACATGCCACCCACAGAAATACCTTTGTGCGAAATCCTGATGGTAATAGTTTAGAAGATTGGAAGCTCCGGCTTTAATGGTTGTTGCTGCTTTTGGCAGATGATAGCTCACCTGCGCATCAATAATACTGTAAGCCGGCAAGCTATTATCAATACTCTTGTCATCGCTCACATTCGACCAGTTGTTGATCGCGTCGGTCCATCGCCAGTTGATCATGAATCCCAGATTTTTTATTAAGTCGCTGTTGCTTATCGCGAGATTACTTTTAAGCGGAGGCGTGCGAATACCTGGTTCATCTTCTCCCGGTTTTACACTTGAATGAATCCACGTAAGATTTCCTGATAAGATATAACCTTTCGGGAGCAATATAGAGGTTCCGATTTCGATGCCATTCACCAACACTTTATCTGCGGCATTAACTACTGTCTGAAAATTTTCTACTCCCCCTGCATAAATAGCATGACCGGCTGTATCGATCGCAGCGGCATTCTGCGTACCACCTGAGTCGGTCACCACCAGAACTGTACTGTAAATAAATCCAGAATAATCATTGTGGAAATAATTGATATCGGCATAGATTTTTTCATCCCCCAATAATCGACGGTAGCCCACTTCGAAGGTTCTTACTTTTTCCGGTTGAATATAGTCGTAAGATGACTTTTGCAATATTCCCTGAAAGCGATTAACTGCTGAATCCAACTGATTTGGATGAGTGACAAGAAATTTATTTATGGAGTCCTTAAATTCTGTCACAGAGCTTCCGGTAAATGAATTTGTTCGTGAGTGATAGGGAGCATCTACAACAGCAGTTCCTCCCAACCGATGTCTGTTAGAAAGTACAATATCTATAAACTGAAGTTGCGGGTCGGGCAATCGAAAACCCTGCTGGTAGGAAGCGCGAAAATAGTTTTGATTGTCTGGATGATAAACAGCAGCGAAACGTGGAGCCCATACTCCTTTGAAGTTATCAGCTTTGTCGTAGCGCAAAGCAGCTAAAAGTTTCAGCCGGTCTTTAAAAATTTGTTTAGTTGCCTGTGCGTAGCCTGCATATTGATTAATATACAAAGGTTCACCAGGTTCATCAATAAAAATGGTGCCTTCTGAATTCAGACGGGTGAGCCTGTAGTCGGCGCCTGCAATAAGGTCAAAGACTTTAATCAGATAGCTGAAATCATATTCACCCTGGGCGATATAACGGGAAGATCGATCAATCACTTTAGCTCCACCACTACTGAAAGGAATGCTTTTCTGGGTCTCCATCACTTGATTAAAAGCATCAGTTCCGGGAAATAACCTTCCGCTGTCCGCATAGTTTCTTGCCGCATTGAAATCATAGCTGGTTACGCCATCAACTTGTCCATAATAAGCTTGCTTATAAGCATTAAACCAATCGGTATCTGGTTGCCAATCTTTGTTAATTGCGGTTGCAAGCACACTAGCATTATAGGTATCACCTAAATCATTGAAAACTGCTGCTGTGCGAATAAAAAATCGCGGACCTGTAAGCTCCAGCTTATTAGTGTACATCGAGATATTCTTCAAATTGAAAAAGCTAAGACTACTATACGACGTGGTAGCCTTCGCATAATTAAAATCGTAGGAGAGCTGCAGGCGATCATTCAGTTTATAGTATAAGGCAGTATTAATTTTGGCTGAATAAGAACTATTGTCAATCAGTTCAGTCGCATCATAACCTGTTCTTGATATATCCACCTTTGCACCAGCTGTGTCTGTAACCCAGTCAACCCTTGCTACCTCATCGCCGTAAATATTTACCGCATCGCGTGCCGGGTTATCTGAACCGCGCTCGTCTGCAGTTACATCTTTATAGATGTCAGAAGAGTCGGTGATCAGCCAGTCATCACCGCTCAAATAACCAACATTTACTTTAAAGGCAAAGCGGTCGTTAAATGCTTTTGCATAGCGCAATTGCAGATCCGAATATAAAGCCGGATCATGGGCATCAGTACCCAAATGGTTGACACCGGTTTTCACTGTTACAGCAATTCCCTGGTAGCGAAACGGATCTTTGGTAGTAACTGATAGCAAGCCATTGAATGCGTTGGCACCATACAATGCTGATGCCGGACCCGGAACCAGTTCCACTTTTTCTACATCAAGGTCAGTGGCTCCCAATACATTACCCAATGGCCAGCCCAGGCCAGGAAGTGAATTATCAACGCCATCGATCAATTGCGCCAGCCGGAAGTTTGCGTTGTTGTTAAAGCCACGCGTATTGATCGTTTTGTAAAGAATGGAATTCGTAATCACATCCACTCCTTTATATCCTGATAAGGAAGCGTAAAAATTTTCCGAAGGAATTTCTTTTACTGCATTGGCATCCATTTTAAGAATGGTCACCGGTGCTTCTAGTATCGTTTCGCTGATGCGGGAGGCTGTTACAACGACTTCTTTTGCTAGTTGTTGATTCTTCGTCATTTTAATATCGATATTAGTGGAGCCTCCTGTAACTTCTATTTTTTGTGTTTCATAGCCTACATAGCTGATGAGCAGCAACACGGCTTCTTTTGATTCAGGAATCTGAATTTGAAAATGGCCAAGCTGATCTGTAATAGTCCCTGTCGTTTTATGCTGAACTGAGATGCTGGTGCCGGAGAGCAGGTCGTTAGTGCTGGCATCACGCACCGTGCCGGTAACCGTCCATATAGTTTGAGCATAGGCCGTTATTCCATTTAGTTGGAATAACATTATAACAACGAGGTTCAATGATGACGTTTTCATATAAAAGAAAATCAATTTGATAAAGTGAGTATCAACAACGAATGCTTTGTTGCTATTTCCATCAAGTACTGCAGGCAGCAATTTTAAGGAGAACAGCCAACAGATTCTTTCGACAGCAGTATATCGGTATTAAATGTAATAAATGTTACAGCAGTTTTACAAAAATCATATAATAAATAATCGTAGAATTATTTAAGAAATTTGAAACCATCTGTTAAGATTTTTTAGCATTGAATATGGTAGTGCAAAAAAGAATTGCAGGATATTTTAGCATATCAACGGCAAAATTTTTCATAAGCTTTGAAGAATTAATCTTTGATCTTTAACGATCATTTTGCTGACTTTGGCAGCTGATTGCTATTGACACAGATCTACCTTCTTCAGCATTACAAAAAGGACGGAATGAAAAGGTAAGTGTAACAAATTTATGTAACTCACTTTTTGAAGGAAAAAAACCTACCAGTTATGTTCTGCTATGAAAATGAGTTACATCTTCATCACATCAGCCGGTGAAATTGGAGTTGGAACGGCATTGCTGATTGGAGGCAAAGATTTAAGGTAAGCAAATACTGATTTCAGATCGTCGTCTGTCATCTGGCCTACAAAAGCCCATGGCATCGGTGGCATTATTAATCTTCCTCCGGGTAATCCAAGATGATGGCCTGTTCTGAGTGTACCCATAAATGCATCTTCGCTCCATGCACCAATGCCTGTAGTTGAATCAGGAGTGAGATTGGCAGTAAACGACATTCCCCATGGGCCTACCCATGCAGTTAAGTCCGGACTTCCGGTAACCCAATAACCCGGATGCAAAGCATTTGTATCAATTTTGGGCAATGGGCTATTCGCGGGATGACCGGAAAGCAAACGTGTGCTATCTAAAATTGGTCCCATTGCAGTAAATATTTTCGGAGAATGACAGTCATTGCAGGAGGCTATCGTAACCAGGTATTTTCCCCTTGCAATTTTTTGCTCGTTGGTTAATTCCTTTGGAGTTGAATTATTTGTGCACCGGGTCTGTAGAAAAATAATCGCGACAAGACCAACGCATGCCAGAATGCCTAAGGGAAGTCTGAAGTTTTTCACTAAATTCGTTGCATTAGATTCTTGAACTGAAGATAGTAATTTATACGACGGAATAGTTAATAATTTTAAAATACTGTGCTATGGTTCAAAAATTATTTATGGTGAGTATCATCTTTTTCTCAGCGCTCAGTTTCACCAATGAGTTAAAGGGACAAACAACCATCTTTATTCAATACGCTGACGATTCTTTGTACAGTTCGCATTGCCCTATACCATTAATGCTTCCATTTCAATTAAGCGGACAATGCTCGGGATATAACTACCTGACTGATTCAATAGAAATCAATGTCAATTTTGGAGATGGCAGTGACACGCTTTTTAAAGTAAATATTATTCCTTCATTTGACATCGATTATTTCAGTGCGTATTTTTTCAAACATAAATATCTTTTCGCGGGAAGCTATTCAGTAGCCTACGTTGCCACAGGACCTGATGGCAATGCAGATACTTTGATTCACAATGATGAGGTGCTTGCGGGAGACACTTGTGGAAATGTTTCCGGGTTGGTTTTTCTTGATCAAAACAATAACTGTATTTATGATGCAACCGATCTTGCTGAAACCTACGTGCCCGTTCTTCTGTATGTAAATGGAAATTATGAAGCGTGGAGTTATACAGATGCTAATGGTTATTATTGGTTTTCGGTGCCAAACGGACTTGATTGCGAAATAAGGTTGGATACAGTTGCAATCAGCAGTTCCGGTTATGCTTCCGGTTGTCCTTTGTCTGCCGGTTATTTTATTACTGCACCGGCAAGTGGAAATAATTTTGGACTGGTATGTAATTCAATAACTACCTCTTATGACCTTTGGGGTGGATTAAATGGACCTTGTAATGGAGTGATTTCCTTTGTACCAGGGAACATCCGTACCATAGAATCATTTGTTTCCAACCGTAGTTGCATCCCTTCGAATGGCATTGCTAAATTGATATTGGATGATCCTAACCTGATCTATATTTCCACAACACCGCCTGCGGATTCTATTAGCGGTGATACATTGATGTGGAACTTCAATGCGAACAACAGCAATAGTTTCTGGGCATTTTGGAATAACACAGTGTCCGCTACCATCGTGCAAATAGATTCATTTGCTGTAATTGGAGATACGATTTGCATCACGTTGATTATAGACCCTATTGCGGGAGATCAAAACCCTTCTGACAATGTTTTTATTTTTTGCGATACCGTACGATCATCGTATGATCCAAATTATAAGTCTGTAATGCCGGCGGGCATTGGGTTGGAAGGTAAGATTCCTCCTGACACAGATCTTTCATATACCATTCACTTTCAAAATACAGGAACTGCACCAGCTACAGATATATTTATTCTCGATACACTTGATTCGGACCTGGATATTCCCTCTTTCCGGCCGCTCATGTCGAGCCATCCTGTCACTTTTGATGTACTCGGCAATGTGGTAAAATTTTCATTCAACAATATTATGTTGCCTGACAGTTCCAGCGATGAAGCCGCAAGTGAAGGTTATGTTTCCTATTACATTGATCAAAAACCTGAACTTGAAAGCGGGACTCAAATTTTCAACAGTGCAGGGATTTATTTTGATTTTAATCCTCCCATTATTACCAATACCACCTTAAATACTATTGATTTGGGAATTAATGTGAATGATCTTTTTTCAAAACAGAATTTTCTACAAGTGTATCCAAACCCCTTTTCTGATGAAGTCACTTTTGATTATCAACTTCCCGCTGAGACAAAAGAGGGAAGACTTCTGGTTTATAACTTCCTCGGAAATTTGCTTTTGGATGCAAAACTAAAAGAGAATAGCGGCACCTATTCCTGGACATCAAATACACAAACAAGTAATGTTTTAATTTACCATTTAACAGCAGATGGAATCAGCATTTCCAATGGGAAACTTATTTTGATTAAATAATTCAGAAACATTTTTTGCAAGTATACTGCAGTCAATTCGGATTTTTAATCCTTTTTCCTTGACTTCATTATTTAAAAGGTAGTTTCAAGGATACTAACTCAATAATCCAAATGAGATTTGTTTCGCAGTGCTGTTAACTGATCAGTAAAATGAACAATTTTGCATTCTGTTATTTCTGATATGAATTCAGCGTTAATTTCCGATTATAAAAAAACACCGGCAGAAATAATCTCCTCAATTCCGACAAGTATTTCAACCGGATTCTTTATTCTCAATTCTCAATTCAACTCATCACCTCTCAATTCCCTGAACCGTTTCCTCGCTTCCACCACATAAATACTGCCTTTATATTTCAGCAGAATATCTTTATAAAGGTCCATCGCTTTTGTTTTATCGTTGAGATAGTTTTCATATAATTCCGCCAACTGAAATAATGCATCATCAGCCAACAGATCCGTGGAATAGTTTTTATCTAACTGATCAAACACTGCTGCTGCATTCGCGTAATCCTGTTTCGCGAGATAAATTCTTCCTTTGGAAAACAGCACGTCATCTGCCAGTGAATTGTCCGGAAATGTTGTAGTGATAGAATCCAATGCCTGAATGGCTGATTGAAATTTATTCTGAAAAATAAACAGGTCGGCACGTGAATACATTTCCATCGGAACGGTGGTTGTATCCAATCCTATATTATCGGTCATGAAGACAGATAAGGCCAGCGCATCATTCGCCACTAATTCAGAAGTAGAACCCTTCAGCACATCCAATTGCGCCTGCGACCATGGAAAATCACCCATGTAAAAACTGAGCTGCGCATTTTTAAAACGCGCTTCTTCTCCCAATTCATCTTCTTTGAATGCTTTGTCAACCTGCGAATAAAGCAAGGTAGCTTCCCACACTTCATTTTTAATCAGGTTATAATCACCGAGGTCCAGCTTAAGAAATCCGGTCAGTTTTTTTTCATTGGTCGGAATTTTCAGCGCTTCCTCGGCGATGTCAATAGCTTTGTCAATATTGTGCAGATACTTCGCTTCGAGGTTAGCATAATCGCGCATCGTGACGGCAGTTTGTGCGCTCTTACCGAACTCAACAAAATAGGATTCGTAATTGCTTTCGAGCCTTGTGAGTTCTTCAGTCGTGTAAGTATGCTGAATGGTAATTTTTGTTTTCTCCGTAGTAAGCTCACTCGTTCGCGCTGGTAAGTAAAGCATGCTGTTTTTTCCTTTTTCCGTAACGATATAACGATAGGCAATCAACGCTGCTTCATAATTACCTTCATCATATGCGGATTGCGCAAACTGGAACACGCGCTGACCTTCTTCCTTGTTGCGTTTGTCAAGGGCCTTCACTTGTTGAAATGCGGATGTGAAATCTTTCTTCTGAATAAAATACCAGATCAGCATTTCTGCAAATACTTCATTGTCCGTTTTTTTCTGAATCCTTTTATATAACTCTGACTGCAATGCACTTGCATAATCTGCCGATTCAATCAGCGGTTGAAGCTGGCCTTCCACATCATCAACCATAGATGGATTGTAATTCACAATATCGAGGTAGGTTTTGATCACATTGGGAACATCATTTTGTTTCCGGTAGAGTGAGGCCAGCTCCGACAAAAACAAATCAGAATTTTCAGCATTAAAAATCCTGCGGGCTTTCATATAAGATTCAATCGCGTAATCATTTAATGCTGCACTTTGAAATTTGTACGCCAGCTTATTTACCATCGGCATATCAGGGCCAATCAATTTGAGCGCTTCTTCATATTGTTCAGTCGCCGCTTTGTCGTCTCCTTTCAGATGATATACATTTCCAAGGTCAACATAAAAGGTAAGGTCGCCGGGGAATTTTTTGATTTGTTTTTTTATCGTCTTTATCGCATCGTCATATTGTGTTAATGCGTTGAGACTTTGAATATAGTTTTGGAAAAAAAGTGTATTGTCTGGTGCCTTAGTATACAACTTCTCGTACATCACTGCCGACTTCTCAAACTCGCCATTCTTAAAATATTCAAGTGCGAGTTGAACATCCTGTTGTGTTTGCGCATGCAATACTGTCGATAGGAACAAAACCAATGCGAACAGTCCTGCTTTTTTAAACGAAACAACTTTCAAGAATACCTTCTTCATCTTTTCAAAATTACATTAAACAGTATATATCACCACTTTAAGTACCGCGACTTTAAATCATACGTCCCGTTTTTCTTTGCATGATTAAATTTCCATATTATCAATCTCCTATTCAAGTATGAGAAACAGTGCATGCCAAAAAACTATTATTTTCTATATGCCGCTTTCCATCCCATCTTTCTTCTTGAGAGCAGCCATTTGAAAATAAACACGCCACCCAAAGCACCCGCAGCGTTTGCCACCATATCCATCCATTCAAATTTCCGGTATTCGGTAAGCATGGGCTGCAGAAATTCTACTGCTACGCCCACGCTTGCAGAAAAAATGAATGCAATTAAAAGCGCTTCATAACGTGGCAGTTGTTTGATTTGTTGCCGGAACATACTCCGGATCAAAAGAAAACTCAATACGGAATACATGATAAAATGCACTACTTTATCAATATATAACTTTTGAAAAATGGTCGGTTGCGGCCAGCTTTTCAATGGCGTAAATGACAAATAAAGAATCAGCACCAACCAAAGAAGGAAGAGCACATACTGTTTTACCAATGTCATAAGAGGAAATATGAATTCAATTGAAAGCCGGATCAGTGTGTCGAACTCACTAATTACTGCCCGATCAATTGCTTGTAGGCTACAGCATCCATCAGCTCGCTGAGCTCTGCAACATCAGTAATGGAAATTTTCACCATCCATCCGGCACCATAAGGATCTTTATTTACTGCATCAGGCTGATCATTCAGCGCGGCATTTACTTCCAGAATTTTTGCGCTGACAGGCAGCAAAAGGTCTGATACCGTTTTAACTGCTTCCACTGTACCAAACACTTCGTCTTTTGAAAGTGTTTGTCCGGTGCTGCCGATATCAACATACACAATATCACCCAGCTCGCCCTGGGCAAAATCGGTGATGCCCACATATCCGTCATTGCCTTCTACCCGAATCCATTCATGATCCTTGGTATACTTTAAGTTGTCAGGGAAATTCATATTGTGTATTTTTTTACGGAGGTAAAGGAACTTTAAAAAAGGTAAATAGACAATACCAGGTCATAAAAATCTATTCTTCAATTTCTTTGGAAGCAGTGGAACGCCTCTTCAACACCATGCGCAAGACACTCATCACGATTAAACCGGATCCCAATCCGATCAATATGCCAGCGGTAAGATCATTGGTAAGGAAACCAGTGGCAGTGCCAATAAAAAAGCAGGCAGCCAATGCAATTCCGGGTACGGCTTTTCGAATGCTCCGTTTTTCTGTCATGGTGTAAAAATAGTAGAAACCACTGCTTATGGACTAATTGCTGAATTGTACTTTTGAAGCAATTGAGAATTAGAAATTAGGAATCAGGAATGAAAATTTTCCACCATGAAACTTAAAATATTCCAGGTTGATGCTTTCACAGATCATTTATTTGGTGGTAATCCCGCGGCAGTTTGTCCATTAAACGAATGGCTCCCAAAAGAAAAAATGCAGCAGATTGCATTCGAAAATAACTTATCGGAGACTGCCTTTTTGTTCCGGTGAAAGACGGATTTGATCTTAAATGGTTCACACCTGTTACTGAAGTGAATTTGTGTGGACATGCAACGCTGGCAACTGCACATGTTTTGTTTCGTCACATGAATTATGCTGGTGAATTAAATTTTCACTCCAACAGCGGTTTGCTCGGTGTAAGAAATGATGGAGAATGGCTGACATTGAATTTTCCAACTGATCATCCAAATCCTGTTGAAGTGCCTGACGCATTATTGAAAGGCTTGCACCTTACTCCCAAAGAAGTATATAAAGGATTTGAAAACTATCTGGTCGTGTTGAACACGCGGGAAGAAGTCTATCAATTGAAACCGGATTTTCAAATGCTTCGGCAACACTAGCGTTGCGTTGTTTTTGAGGTTTGTTCTTTGAAATCCTTATCAGTAAAGGCATACAGCCATTTTGAAGTTGGCGTTGATTTGAATTCATTCCTGGCGTTCTTTGTATAAAACGCTGATTATGAACCAAGGAAAAATGACATTTTCCCAAATTATGGATTTTGCAAGCCAAGATATCTTCAAAAATATAGTTCGACAGTATGATGGCAATTACAAGACAAAGGAGTTTTCAAGTTGGAAACATTTTCTGTGTTTAGTCTTTGGCCAACTAACTCATCGTGAAAGCATGAGTGATACCCTATTGTGTCTTAAACTAAATGCTCCTAAATTATTTCACCTCGGAATCGGAAAAGTGTTTGATAAATCTACCGTTTCGCGAGCAAATGAAAATCGAGATTGGAGAATTTTTCAAGATTTTGGAATGAAGCTAATTGAGCAAGCTAAAGAACTCTATGCGGACACCAATCAGCTAGATTTAGATTTGAAAGGTGATATTTTTGCTCTTGATTCAACAACAGTTGATCTGTGCCTGGATGTCTTTTGGTGGGCTACATTCCGATCAACAAAGGGCGCGGTTAAAATTCATACTCTATTGGATTGTAAGACCGCAATTCCTGAATTTATTTTTATTTCAGAAGGAGATGTTCATGATGTTAATGTGTTGGATAAAGTACCTATAACAGCAGGTGCATATTATGTTATGGATAAAGCCTACGTGGACTTTGAGAGGTTATTTGCTCTTCACACAAAGAAAGCTTTCTTTGTTGTTAGAGCTAAGGAAAATCTCCAATTCTGTCGAGTGAAATCTAAGCTGATAAATAATAAAATGAATGTACGTTGTGATCAGGAAATAAAACTAAAGGGGTTTTACAGCAGGAAAAATTATCCTCAACTTCTTCGGAGAATAAAGTATTACGACTACGAATTTGATAGAACTTTTGTTTTCCTAACAAATAACAAAAAATTAAAACCACAAACGATTGCTAAGCTTTATAAAACCAGATGGAATGTGGAATTATTTTTTAAATGGATAAAACAACATCTGAAAATAAAATCATTTTGGGGTCAAAATGAAAACGCTGTAAGATCTCAAATTTGGGTTGCAATTTCAGCTTATGTTATTGTAGCAATAGCTAAAAAGAAATTAAACATTCCAAATTCTCTATATGAATTCTTGCAGTACATTAGTATAGCTCCATTTGAAAAAATGCCATTGACAGAAACATTCTCAGAAATAAATTTGGAAGGAAAAATGAAATCAAATGATAACCAGCTGATAATGTTCTGACTAAGACGCAACGCTAGTGCTTCGGCAACTGAAATCACTCGGTGTAATTGTAACTGCTAAAGGAAGTGACGTTGATTTTATTTCCCGTTTTTTTGCTCCGAATGCAGGTGTTGATGAAGATCCTGCCACCGGTTCTGCGCACACCACTTTAACTCCTTACTGGTCTCATCAACTCAATAAAACGGAGCTCTCCGCACTCCAGGTTTCAGAACGTGTCGGAACCTTCAGATGTAAACTGCTTGGCGAACGGGTTGAAATCTATGGAAATGCGATTACCTATCTGGAAGGAGAGATTACTATTTAGTAAGCAGAAGCGATAAACCAGGACTAAATAACAGAAATGTCGTACACCCGTTTCTCAAACCGAAAACTGAATTTTTCAATTTGTTTACTTTTGTTTTTTCTACAATCATTCAATTAATCATAGATGAAATTTTATTACTTATTGTTGTGTTTTGTTTTATTCCAATTCAGTAGTCAATTGGCTTTCTCTCAAACACCTCCATCGATTGCCTGGCAAAAAACACCGGGCGGTCCGGGCAACGATATTATTGAAGATATTTACCCGACAGCGGATGGCAATTACATTCTCTTCGGACTTATAACTGACAATGGTGGTGATGTTTCATCCGACTGTGATGTTCATGGTGTGCATGATGTTTGGATTGTAAAAATGGATCCGGCCGGAAATATCATCTGGCAACATTGCTATGGTGGCAGCAAAGAAGAAGGCAATCCATTTTCAAAAATTATTCAAACCAGCGATGGCGGATATCTTTTTGTAACGGAATCATGGTCAAACGACTTTGATGTTGTTGGTCATCACGCCTACAGCGATGCCTGGACCATGAAACTGGATGCAAATGGTAACATGCTTTGGGCGAAGTCATTCGGAGGATATATTTACGATGTGCCGAGAAATCTTTATGAATTGCCCGGACACAAATACATGGTAATGTCCCGGACCAGTTCATCCGATGGCGATGTGCCGCCGAGCATGGATTCCGTTTTGTTTGATGCCTGGGTTTTTATTATTGACGATTCGGGAAATATTCTTACGAATAAAATATACGGGGGCAACGGATATGATGATTTTTACAAAGCATTGCCGGCAGCTAATGGAAATATTGCTTTATTCGGCCTTACCTCTTCTACGGACGGCGACCTTGAAGGGCAAAGTGTAGATTCCACTGATGCCTGGGTGCTTACGATCGATACGCTTGGAAATATTGTTTCCAGTTTCACCTATGGCAGTCCGCACAACGAATACATTTTTGATGCGCTGAACACTGATGATGGCGGTTATATGTGTTTTGGTGAATCCGGTGATCCCGGCATGCCGGTTGAAAATGGTTCATGGCATGGTGACATGGATTTCTGGGCCATGAAACTCGATGCGGCCGGCCTTGTGCAATGGCAGGGTATATATGGTGGCAGCGACCGCGAGCAATTCAGAAGAGCTTGTAAATTATCCGATGGTTCAGGTTATTTTATGGCCGGATCTACCAATTCTGTTGATGGTGATGTGGTGAATGAAGACGGATCAGGCAAGGACTTTTGGATTGTACAAATTGGTAACAATGGTAACCTCGCTTCCAGTGTAGCTTTGGGTGGTTCGGGTTCTGATTTTGCCTATGCAATCGTTGAACCTGGAATTGTTGCTGGAGCAGCTTTTTCAGACGATGGAGATGTGATTGATTTACAGGGAACATCAGACGGGTGGGTAATGCAACTTGATTATGCCACTGGTATTAATGCGTCCGCACAGCAACCTGCTGAAATTTCCCTTTATCCAAATCCGGTAACTGACAGGTTAACTATTGATTTGAAAAACAATTCCGGCTGTGCCACTTTTGCTATAAAAAATGTGTTGGGGCAAAACATATCTTTTGAATCGTCAAATGAAAAAAGACTCTTTTTGGATGTCAGCGGCTATCCTCAGGGTATTTATTTTATGGAAGTAGTATTGAACAATGGTGGGGGCCAACATTATTTTACTTCATTTGAAGTAAATAAATAAAGGCAATGTGATAAATAATTTGTTTTAAGGATAGCGCGTTTTCCACAGTTCTGAGAAGATTTGGAAAGATTAAATGTGTTTCCTCAATGGCTTTGGATGTTTTGAATCATTCCAAAATCAATAAAAATTACTGCTCAGAAATCAGACTTCAGAAACAGGAAACCAGTAAACACCCATGACCAAAAGCATCCTGTTTTTCATTTACGTGTTCAGTTCCTTGCTATTGTGTTTATCACAAATTTCCTTGGCCCAATTGCCTGAGTTTAATAGTATCGATTCCGTGGTGTGGAAAGAAATGGCTGATCATAAAATAATCGGACTTTCAATTGGAATCGTCAAAGACGGCAGCATATTTTATACAAAAGGTTATGGAACAAGAGAAGTCCGTAAAACAGCACCTATTGACAGCACGACCAATTTTTTGACCTGCTCCATTTCAAAACTGTTTACAGCATCAGCAATAATGCATCTAAATGAGCAGGGAAAAATTGACATTCATAAAAAACTCATTGATTATGTTCCTGAGTTTGAAATGAAAGATGAACGTTACAAGAACATTACGATAGAACAAATGCTCACGCATACTTCAGGGTTGCCAAATATTTTTAACAGGCATTTTATCAGGACAGAAAATGACAGTCTTGCTTTAACTGAATTTGCAAGAAAACTCAGGAGTAAAAAGTTGCGTTTTGAACCCGGCGTTCAGTTAAGTGAAAAAACATACAGCAATACAGGATATGATCTTTTAGGTCTTGTTATAGAAAGAGTAACCCACAGGGCTTACAGTAATTACGTTCGTGAAAATGTGCTGCTTCCTGCAGGCATGGACAGCAGTAGTTTTTTTTATAACCAGATTAGTGAAAACAGGAGAAGTAAGCCACACAAAAAAAACTGGCTTACAGGCCGGATAAAAACAGCCGGCTATTATCCGGATATTCCGCAGGACAAACCGTGTGGTAACCTCAATTCCTGTTCTTATGATTTATGCAAATGGATGTTGTACAACCTTGCTATTTACAATGAAACAATTTCATCAAATGCTATAGTTGAGCATTCGACACTCATGGATATGTGGACCACCAGGAAGGAAATACCATCGTTTAAAACCTCGATTGGATTAGGATGGTGGGCATTTCAGTCCGATCAATATGGAAAATATGTTTTTCATGTCGGAAATGATCCAGGGTATTCCGCACAACTGATCATTTCGCCTGCTAATAATTTTGGAATCGTAGTCTTATGTAATGCCCTTTATCCAAAAGACATCGTATGGAATAAACTGCCTTTCGAAATCATCGACTTGTTTAATAGCGAATGGAAATGTACTCCCTGAGTTTAGCTCGTAACTATTTCTGTGTTCTAAATAATTTACTACGGAGTCATGTAATGAAGGTGAATAGATTTTCCGTGTTTATCGTTGATTCCGTTGCTATTATTATTTGAAGTAAGTGGAGATACAAACTGTGAACAGCTTCGAAAAAAAATTGCCATCTATCCGTGTTTCCGTGGCAAATGCAATCTGAATCTGTGAATCCTGACTATTTTTAATTTTTCCGTATAAATCCGTGTTTTCCGTGGCAAATACAATTTGAATCTATGAATCCTGACTATTTTTTATTTTCTCCGAGTAAATCCGTGTTTCTGTGGCAAATGCAATCTGAATCTATGAATCCTGACTACTTTTTTATTTTCTCCTTATAAATCCGTGTTTCCATAGCAAATGCAATCTGAATCTGTGAATCCTGACTATTTTTTATTTTCTCCGTGTAAATCCGTGTTTCCGTGGCAAATACAATTTGAATCTATGAATGTGCTTCCGTGGCAAATGCAATTTGAATCTTTGAACCCTGACTATTTTTAATTTTTCCGTATAAATCCGTGTTTTCCGTGGCAAATACAATTTGAATCTGTGAATCCTGACTACTTTTTAATTTTCTCCGTGTAAATCCGTGCTTCCGTGGCAAATGCAATTTGAATCTATGAATCCTGACTACTTTTTTATTTTCTCCGTGTAAATCCGTGTTTCCGTGGCAAATGCAATCTGAATCTATGAATCCTGACTATTTTTTATTTTCTCCGTGTAAATCCGTGTTTCCGTGGCAAATACAATTTGAATCTATGAATCCTGACTACTTTTTTAATTTCTCCGTGTAAATCCGTTCTTCCGTGGCAAATGCAATTTGAATCTATGAATCCTGACTACTTTTTAATTTTCTCCGTGTAAATCCGTTCTTCCGTGGCAAATGCAATTTGAATCTATGAATCCTGACTACTTTTTTATTTTCCCCGAGTAAATCCGTTCTTCCGTGGCAAATGCAATTTGAATCTATGAATCCTGACTACTTTTTTATTTTCCCCGAGTAAATCCGTTCTTCCGTGGCAAATACAATTTGAATCTATGAATCCTGACTACTTTTTAATTTTCTCCATGTATATCCTGTTTCCATGGCAAAGGTTTTCCGAATTTATAATCACTGAGGCAAAAAGAATATCCAATTTTCAGTACACCACCTCCCATTTTCCAACTTGATTTATCTCCGAATTCCCTATCTTCGGCCTTCCAAAAAAATCGTCGCTTATCGATTCTAACTTTTACCTGCAGTTTAAAATCAACTTACAAGTCGAACAGCTATTTATTCCTACCGGGAAGACGCATCACATTTACGAAAGTCAACCTGAACAGAAAGTTTGATCCTTGTTCATTTTAGTAACCTTGCTCATCCATGCTTTGATACAGTATCAATCATGTTTTGCCTAGGTTCTAAATGTCTATTTTAGCGGCCTTTTACTTTTTGATTTCTTTGGAAAATAATAATCATGGCGGTAAAGATCAGTAAGCAGGACGCGCTTAATTATCACAGTAAAGGGCGCCCGGGAAAGATTGAAGTGGTGCCTACCAAGGAGACAAAGACCCAGCGCGATCTTGCGCTGGCCTATTCTCCAGGCGTAGCTGAGCCATGTCTCGAAATTGCAGAAAACAAAGACAAGGTTTACACCTATACTGCGAAGGGTAACCTCGTCGCAGTAATCACTAATGGAACCGCCGTATTAGGTCTGGGCGATATAGGTCCCGAAGCGGCCAAACCTGTTATGGAAGGCAAAGGGATCCTGTTCAAGATATTTGCTGATATCGATGTCTTTGACATAGAACTAAACACTACAGGCATTGACCATTTTGTGGAAGTGGTAAAAGCCATGGAACCAACCTTCGGAGGCATCAATCTCGAAGATATCAAATCGCCTGATTGCTTTGAAATTGAAGCGCGGCTACGTAAAGAGATGAATATTCCGGTTATGCACGATGATCAGCATGGTACGGCAATCATTTCCGGTGCAGCGTTACTCAACGCTCTTGAAATCGTAAATAAGAAAATTGAAGAAGTTCAGGTAGTGGTTTCCGGTGCCGGTGCTTCCGCTCTTTCCTGTGCAAAGCTTTACATGTTTTTAGGAGTTAAAAAAGAAAATATCCTTCTTATAGATCGTACCGGTGTAATACGAAGCGACAGAACCAAAATTGATAAATACAAAAAACCATTTGCTACCAATCGGAATGTACATACACTTGATGACGCGTTAAAAGATGCAGATGTCTTTCTTGGGTTGTCCAAAGGAAATATCGTTTCGAAAGAAATGGTAAAAACAATGGCAGAGAACCCAATCATCTTTGCACTCGCCAATCCTGATCCTGAAATTCCTTACAATGATGCATTCGAAGCACGTCCGGATGCAATCATTGCTACGGGCCGTTCCGATTTCCCCAACCAGGTAAATAATGCATTGGGTTTTCCCTTTATTTTTCGTGGCGCGCTTGACGTAAGAGCCAAAGAAATCAACGAAGCCATGAAGCTGGCAGCAGTGCACGCATTGGCTGATCTTACGAAAAAGCCGGTGCCTGACATGGTAAATATGGCTTACAATGAGAAGAATATTTCTTTCGGGAAAGAATACATCATTCCTAAACTCATCGACCCAAGGCTACTCGCCACAGTGGCACCCGCCGTTGCAAAGGCGGCAATTGATTCAGGTGTAGCCAGGCATATTATTTCAGATTGGGATGCTTACGCGAATGAATTATCCCAACGTCTTGGAAGTGATGATGCCATTGTAAGGGTGATGGTGAACAAAGCTAAGCGGGATCCCAAAAGGGTGGTTTTTTCTGAGGCCGACAATTATAAGATTTTGAAGGCTGCTCAGATTGTTAGCGAAGAAGGTATTGCAAAACCAATTCTTTTAGGGCCTGTAAAAAAGATACAGGATCTGATTAAAGAAAACGGCCTTGATCTCGAAGACGTATTGATTATTGATCCCAATGTTACAGAAATGGAACCGGTGCGTTCCAATTACGGTGCGTGGCTTTTTGAAAAAAGAAAGCGCAAAGGCCTTACGCTGTATGAAGCAAAAAAGCTGATGCGCGACCGCAACTATTTCGGTTCCATGATGGTGATGGAAGGTGAAGCTGATGCATTGATTTCGGGGCTTACCAGGAATTATGCGCAAACGATCCGGCCTGCCTTGCAGGTGATCGGCACACGCGATAGTGCAAAGAAAGTGGCAGGCATGTACATCATGCTTACCAAGCGCGGTCCGTTATTTTTTGCTGATTGTACAGTAAACGTTAGTCCCACGGCTGAAGACCTGGTTGATATCACCACTCTTGCAGCCAATGCTGTGCAGCAACTCAATATTCAGCCACGTATCGCCATGCTTTCCTATTCTAACTTTGGATCTACAAAAGGAAAAGAACCGGAAGCTGTTGCGCAAGCGGTGCAAATGCTGCGCTCAAAATATCCGGGCATGATCGTGGATGGAGAGATGCAGGCCAACTTCGCTTTTAATGCAGAACTACTGAAAGACAATTATCCGTTTTGCGAATTGATTAACGGGGGCGCTAATACCTTAATTTTCCCGAATCTGTCAGCAGGTAATATTGCGTATAAGATGATGCAATCGCTCGGAGCAGGAGAAGCGATTGGCCCTATTCTTCTGGGATTGAAGAAATCGGTTCACATTCTGCAACTTGGAAGTTCCGTTCGTGAAATTGTAAATATGGTTACCATTGCTGTAATAGATGCACAGTCAAAGCCCTGATCGAATGATAGCTTATTTACAAGGAAATATAACTGTAAAAACGCCGACGCATGTAGTGATTGAATCCGGTGGACTGGGTTATTTTGTAAATATTTCATTGAACACCTATGCCAGGATTCAGAACAAATCATTTTGTAAACTCCATACCTATTTGCATCTTGGCGGCAGTGTGCAAAGTCCCATTACAGTATCTCTGTATGGTTTTTTTGAGGAATCAGAACGACATATTTTTACTGAGTTGCTCGGCATTTCGGGTGTAGGTGCATCCACTGTTCGCATGATCCTATCAGCCATGTCACCTGAGGAAATTCAACGGGCAATCGTAACCGATAATGTGAAATTGCTGGAGAGCATCAAAGGCATTGGTCCGAAAACAGCCAAGAGGATTATACTTGAGCTGAAAGACAAACTGGGAAAGAATTTTACAGCAACTTCAGCTATCGTTCCCGGAGGTAATAATGTAAAAGAGGAAACGTTAGCTGCGCTCGTAATGCTCGGGTTTTCAAGGATGCAGGCAGAACAAGCGGTGCAAAAAGTAATGTCCGGCAGCAACGAGGAGCGGAGTACCGAGGAGTTGATAAAACTAACATTAAAGGCGATCTGAAATGGGTACATATAAGTCAGCTTTGGAAGCGTATGAACGTGAAAGGTGTGATCAGATTGGGCACATAAAGGCTTCCAAAGTTTGCATAGAAGTGTAGTAGTTCATTTTTCAAACAAAAATTAACAATTTGCCCCCGATAAATGCGTTCAACAACACTTTTCAATTTGTTTGCTGTCATATCCTGTAACAGTAATCATGTATCTGTGTGATCCGGCGTTCCATTTTATCAAGGGCTTAAAAAATTGCGTGGCTTGAATCTCAAAGTAAATAGTGCTTTCCTGGTTGTAGCGTCTGTTGTTTCCTTTACCATCATTGCGGCGGTTGGGAAAAATGGTGGCATGAAATGGCCGTTGAATTCATCAACTGCCACGAGTGAATCTTTAGAAACCAACCTAAGTCAGCTTGCGACTCCTGATGTTTCAATGGAAGCTACGGTTGATACGCCACCGGAAGATAACAATCAAATCGATCTTGCCTATCCGATCTATGACCGGTTTACTGACTGGCTCACTACACCCTCCAATGCTTTCGATCTTCAGGATCCATCCATCGTTGAGAAGAACATTGATTACGATCCCGAAACCAATCAATATATTTTAACGGAAACCATCGGTGGACAGTTTTTCAGGAATCCAACCTACATGTCATTTCAGGAATACCTCGATTATCAGTCAAAAAATTCCGAACAACAATATTGGTTTGACAGGAGCAATGCTGCTTCCGCGCTGTCACAAAAAGGCGTAATTCCGGAAGTGAACGTAAACAACCGGATCTTCGACCGCATATTCGGTGGCACAGCCGTAGACATTCGTCCACAGGGAAATATCGATCTCACTTTTGGCGGTAACTATCAGAATATCCTAAATCCCATTCTTACTAAAAGTCAGCGTCACCAGGGTGGTTTTGATTTCGATATGAATATTCAGATCAATGTGATTGGCAAGATTGGTGATAAATTAAAAATAACGACGAATTACAATACTGGTGCAGTTTTCAATTTTGAAAACCAGGTGAAGCTTGATTATACTGGTTACGAAGATGAAATCATTAAGAAAATTGAAGCGGGTAATGTTTCGCTTCCGCTGAAGGGCTCACTGATTACAGGCAACCAGAGCCTCTTCGGATTGAAAACGCAATTACAGTTCGGCCGGCTTACTGTTACCAATGTGATTTCGCAGCAGCAGTCTCAGGCAGAGAATATCACTGTGCAAGGCGGTGCCCAAACACAAGTATTCCGAATTACAGCTGATCAGTATGATGAAAACAGAAATTTCCTGCTCTCACAATATTTCCGTCAACATTATAATGAAGCACTTGCCGGAATACCAATCGTAAACTCCCAGGTAACCATCAATAAAATGGAAGTGTGGGTGACCAATAAAACAGGCGCCACTGTAGATGTTCGTGATGTAATTGCTTTTATGGATTTGGGCGAATCATCTCCTTATTCAACGTCGCCTGCCGTGGGTCCGCCAACTAACAATGTGTTACCATATGCGAATAACCTGACTCCTGCTTTAAATTCAAACAACCTTTATCCTACTATATCTCACGATCCTTCAGTACGTTCTCTTGATTTTGCCTTGCAGACCTTAACAGGGCCTTCCTATAACCTGCAGCCCATTCAGGATTTTGAGAAAACATACGCCCGCAAACTGGCTCCCAATGAATATACTTTTGATTCCCGTGTCGGTTTTTTGATGCTGAATCAGCAGCTCAATCCTGATGAGGTACTTGGTGTTGCTTTTCAATATACAGTAAACGGCCAGGTTTACCAGGTGGGAGAATTTGCTGCTGATGTTCCTCCCAATGTAGACACGCCTTCTGTATTATTCTTAAAAATGTTGAAGAGCACTTCTACCCGCACCAAGCTTCCAATCTGGGATCTGATGATGAAAAACGTATATTCTCTCGGAGCTTATCAGGTAAATTCACAGGATTTTTTCCTCGATGTTTACTACCTCGATCCCGGAGGAGGCGAAAAAAGATATGTGCCTGCTGATAATATTAATGGAACACCTCTGATTCAGGTGCTCGGATTGGATCGTCTTAATAATAACAACGATCCGCAACCTGATGGTGTATTCGATTTTATCAATGGCATCACCATTAATCCGGCCAATGGCAAAGTGATCTTTCCTGTGTTGGAACCCTTTGGATCAGACTTAGCCAAGAAATTTTCTTCAGCCGTTGCAGCGCAGCCCTACGTATATCAGGTGCTATATGATTCCACCAAAACCATTGCTTACCAATTTCCGGAGTTTAACCGCTATTCCATCAAAGGGTCTTACAAATCAAGTGTTTCTTCTGAAATTTCTTTGGGAGCATTCAATGTACCCAGTGGATCGGTAACTGTAACTGCGGGTGGTCAGAAGTTAACCGAAAACGTGGATTTCACGGTCGACTATAATCTTGGTCGTGTAAAAATCCTGAACCAAAGTCTGTTGAATTCCGGTGTGCCCATCAATGTAGCATTTGAAAACAATGAGTTATTCAGTTTTCAAACCAAAACCCTGTTCGGCGCACGATTCGATTATTATATCAATGATAAATTTACGCTTGGAGGTACCTTCCTGAAATTGTGGGAACGCCCTTACACGGTAAAATTAAATGCAGGCGACGATCCGATATCAAATGCCATTTATGGAATTGACGGAAGCTATACCTCTGAATCCGCCTGGCTTACGAAAATGGTAAATGCCATTCCACTCATCAATACGAAGGAAGTTTCTTCTATTACGCTTTCGGGCGAGGGAGCACGGCTTGTTCCCGGCCATTCAAATGCTATTGGTGATGAAGGAACTGTTTACATTGATGATTTTGAAGGAACACAAACTTCTTATGATTTACGTTTTCCGTTTGCCAGCTGGTCTCTCGCCAGCACACCGCAAGACCCGCAGGGAGGCCTGTTTCCGGAAGGAACCCGCATCAATGACCTTAGCTATGGCTTTAACAGGGCTAAGTTATCATGGTATAATATCGATCCCTACTTTTGGGGAACACGCGCACCAGATGGCATAAAAGGGATTGGAGAAGAACAGAATAACTTTTATTCACGCCCTGTAGAGTCCATTGAGATTTTCCCGCAACAGGACAACAGCAATGAGCCATTCAACCAGAATGAAAATACTTTTGATATACGCTTTGAACCCTCCAAGCGCGGACCTTATAACTTCGACACCGATAGTGCAGGTCAGCAGCTCACAGTTGATGCAAACGGAGAAATTCAACTTCCAAATCCTGAAAAAAGATGGGGAGGCATTCAGAGATCTATAGACCAGACTGATTTTGAAGAAGCAAATATTGAGTACATCCAGTTTTGGGTGCTCGATCCATTCTTAAATTCTGCTACAGAGGGTGGAGATCTCTACATCAACCTCGGCAATATATCGGAAGATGTGTTGAAGGATTCAAAATTTCAGTATGAAAACGGGTTATCCCCGACAGGCGATACCACAATTGAAAATAAGAGTGCCTGGGCATACAATCCAAAAGTGCCACCGGTTACAAGGGCATTTGATAACGATCCTAATGCACGACAGTATCAGGATGTTGGATTTGATGGCAACAGAACCATTGATGAGGGACGCTTTTTCAAGTCTTATCTCGATGCGCTGGGAAATATTTACGGCTTCAACTCTACCCTTTATGAAGTCGCGGCAGCAGATCCGTCAAACGATAACTATCGCTACTTCGACGATCCATTTTACACCGATGCACAAACCGGTATTCTTGACCGCTATTCAAGGTACAATGCAACAGAAGGAAATTCACCCATATCGAGTGGCAATCAGGCAGTTTCTTATGCTGCTACCAACGAACCGGAATCGGAGGATCTGAACCGTGATAATACCATCACTGAAAATGAAGAGTATTTTCAATATAAAGTGCATGTAAGCCCGCAATCACTATCGCTTATCGGACAGAATTATGTAACCGATATGGTTACCTATGATGTTCCTACAGTGAATGGCTACAGTCCGGGACAGGAAAGATGGTATCAAATTAAAATTCCGATCAACGAATACAATAAAAAAGTAGGGAGCATTCCCGATTTTAAATCCATTCGGTTCATACGCATGTATATGACAGGATTCGACACAACCGTGATCATGCGATTTGCACGGATGGAATTGATCCGTAACCAATGGCGGAAATACCTGTTTTCTCTCGAACAACCGGGCGAATATCTTCCAGGAGATAATTCAGGGAGCACTTTTTTCAACCTAACCTCCGTGAGCCTTGAAGAAAATTCCAGCAAATTGCCTTTCAACTATGTGCTGCCTCCCGGCATTCAGCGTGAACAGATTGTTGGCCAGGTAAGTACAACCTATCAGAATGAGCAATCACTGTCTTTGGAAGTGTGCAACCTTAATAATGGTGATGCACGTGCTGTTTATAAAAATATCAACCTTGATCTGCGGCAATATTTTAACCTCAAAATGTTTGTACACGCAGAATCAGAGGCAGGCAATGATCCCTTGAGTAACGGCGATGTTACCGCTTTCCTGAGATTGGGCAGCGATTTTACCAGTAACTACTATGAATATGAAGTACCGCTCATTATTTCAACGGAAGGAGATCAGTCTGCCAGCAATATATGGCCGGACTCTAATAATTTTGATATCTCTCTGGATGATCTGGTAAAGGCTAAACAAGCGCGAAATTTTGCCGGTATTCCACTCACGGTTCCTTATGTGGTGCAACTTGGAAATGGAAAACAAATAACTGTCGTGGGAAATCCTGACCTGGGTATTGTTGCTACAGCCATGATTGGAATCCGTAACCCGAAACAGGGTTTGCCTGATGATAATGGAAATCCTGTTTGTGGAGAATTCTGGTTCGATGAACTTCGCCTCACAGGTTTTGACGAATCGGGAGGTTATGCTGCCATTGCCCGCGCAGACATCCGGCTCGCTGATTTTGGAACAGTTACTTTATCAGGCTCTATGCATACGATTGGCTACGGTCAGCTCGAGCAAAAGCTCAACGAAAGATTTAAGGACGACTACTTATCGTATGATGCAGCCACTGTTTTGGAATTGGGTAAATTTTTTCCAAAAAATGCGGGCATCCGGTTGCCCATGTATGCCGGCATATCAAAAGCCAATAGCACACCACAGTACGATCCATATGATCATGATATTTTGTTGAAAGAAAAACTGGATCTCATCGATGATCCTACGCTGCGGACTGCCGCAAAAAAAAATGCACAAACGTACCGCTCAATCGGAAGTCTCAACTTCTCAAATGTCCGCAAAGTGAGCATGGGTAAAAATGCAAAAAGCAAACCCGTGATCTATTCACCTGAAAACTGGAACCTGACGTATGCTTATACGCGAACATTGATTCATAGCCCGATCATTTCGTCAGACATTACGCGGCAGCATCACGGTGAATTAGGTTATGCCTTTCCGGGAAAATCAAGATACATCACACCTTTTGAAAAGCTGATTCCTTCAAAAAATAAGTACCTTAAGATTGTCCGCGATTTCAACCTGAATTTTCTGCCCACTAATCTCACTTTCCGTACAGCAATGGACAGACAGTTTAATGAAACCATCCTGCGTCCCATTGCCAAGGATGAAATCATTATTCCGACTTACAATAAATACTACACGTGGGATCGGGCGGAAGGTTTGAAGTTCGATATTTCAAAAGGATTGAATCTTGACTTTAATGCACTGGCCAACACCCGTATTGATGAGCCGCAAGGACTGATTGATACAAAAGAAGAAAAGGATTCCATCTTCAATAACATCAAAAATTTCGGCAGAACAACGAATTACAGCCACAATGGAAATATAAATTATACTGTGCCGCTGAGCAAGATTCCTTTCCTCGACTGGACGCAATTGACGGGCCGCTATGGAACCAATTACACCTGGATCACAGCACCATTGGTGCTTGATAGCGCAACTAACAGGATCATTCCAAGTTCGTTGGGCAATACCATTTCCAATACCCAAAACCTGAGCTTTAACGGAGAAATGAATTTTAGAAATCTCTACAACAAATCAAAATTATTGAAGCGATATGATACCAACGCTGCCATCCCTAACAGGAAGAAAGCACCTGGCAGTAAAACTTCAAAAGATAAGGAGGATGAGGAAGATTCAGGCGACAAACCTGCCACCGATCCCAAAAAGTCAACGGCCAACAAAACCAAACCTATTGGAATAGAAGCTTACGCAATCAGGATTCCATTGATGCTGAAACGGGTAACACTCAATTACACGGAAAACCACAATACCGTGCTGCCCGGTTATTTATTCAAACCCAGGTTTATCGGACAGGATTTCAGTCAGAGCGCTCCCGGATGGGGATTTATTTTTGGTTATCAGCCCGATTCGACCTGGCTCAACAAAAAAGCTGATGAAGGATGGATTTCGTCTGATACTACGCTGAATTATATGTTTGTGCAGAATAGTAATAAAAATACCAGTATGAAGGCTACACTTGAGCCGTTTAAGGATTTGTTGATTGATCTCAATTTCAGCCGTACTATTTCCGATAATATTTCAGAATATTTCAAACGACCTACCTCCATTTCTGATTTTCAACACCTGAGCCGTATGGAGTTTGGAACCTATACCTCCTCTTATATTCCCATCAAAACGAGTTTTGTTCCTTTAGAACCCAACGCCTTTTCGGAAACTTTCAAAGAATTTGCAAAGTACAGGGAAACAATTTCGTCCCGGTTAGGAGATGCAAATCCAAATTCAATTGGCGAATTCAGTGATTCTTTACCAAACTATCAAAAAGGTTATGGTCCGTTTTCTACTGATGTGCTGATTCCTGCATTCCTTGCTGCTTATGGTGCCAAAGATCCTAATACGATTGGCCTGGGTTTACCATTGGATAAATTTCCATTGCCCAACTGGCGTGTTACCTATAATGGACTAACCAAACTTCCATGGGCAAAGAAGATATGGAGCGCCGTGAATATCAGTCATGCTTATAATTCCACCCTGTCCATTGCTACTTTTTCTTCCTCCCTCGATTTCGTTGGTGCTACCGGCGATGAAGTTGCATTCCCATCAAAGATTGATTCCCTGTCGGGAAATTTCATTTCCTATTACGATATTCCTGCAATCTCCATCACTGAAGTTTTTTCTCCCTTGATTGGTATTGATATGACCTGGAAAAACTCACTCACCACAAAGTTTGAATACAAGAGAGGCCGCAATCTCTCCTTCAGCTTTCTTGATTATCAGTTGACAGAGTCAAGAACTCAGGAATTCACCATAGGACTCGGATACAAATTCCGAAATGCTACATTGCCTTTCAAAGTAAATGGTAAAAAGAAGCGCTTAAAAAATGACATCACTTTCCTGATGAATGTTTCTTATGGAGATAACATCACCCTAAGTCAGAAGTTGAATCAGGAAACACCCGCACAGGCTACAGCAGGTATGGAAACACTTGCATTTTCTCCAACATTTGATTACGTGGTCAACAACAGGCTCAGTGTCCGGTTGTTCTTTAACAAGCGATACACCATTCCAAAAATCTCCAATTCCTATCCAATCCATTATACCGATGGCGGAGTTACGATCCGCTTTACCCTCGGTCAATAACTTCTGCAGCATTTGCGCCTGATTATTTCTTTCATAGTCAATTTCGCAAAGCCCGTAAAGAGCCTCATGGTTCCTGACTTTGCAAACTTAGCGCCTTTGCGAGCATATTATTTTTTGATGGAGGTGTTACAATCCGTATTCCCTATTCATAGTAAATATTCGCAAAGCTTGTATAATACCTTTTGGTTCCTGACTTTGCGCTCTTTGCGCCTTTGCGAGCGGAACCTTCCTTTATTTTTCGAAAAACCCGTAATAAACCCTGAAGTGCCTGACTTTGCGTTCTTCGCGCTATTGCATGCATTTCATTTTTATTTTCACTCCAATATTTCGAATTCTCCCGTTTAGTTTCAATCATGTTTTATATTTATCGCTCCCAAAAAATATGACAGAGAAAAAAACACTTTCGAGCAATGTGCTCAACATGGCTGTAATTATTGCAGCACTTGGCTACTTCGTAGATATCTATGACTTGCTTTTATTTGGAATCGTGAGAAGACCGAGCCTGATTGCACTTGGTTTTACAGATGATAAGCAGTTGCTTGATATAGGTGCCTATCTCCTTAACTGGCAAATGACCGGTATGTTGGTCGGTGGAATACTGTGGGGAATTTTGGGTGATAAACGCGGACGACTTTCTGTTCTCTTCGGATCAATCATTCTTTATTCACTCGCTAATATTCTTAATGGTACTGTGCAATCGCTGGAGATGTATGCGCTCTATCGTTTTTTGGCGGGCATAGGTTTGGCAGGTGAACTTGGTGCGGGCATTACGCTCGTGGCCGAAGTGATGACGAAAGAACGACGTGGTTATGGAACTACCATTGTGGCTGCATTTGGAATTTTTGGTGCTGTAGTAGGCGGATTAGTCGCTAAATTATTTGATTGGAGAATGGCCTATTACATTGGTGGCGCACTTGGAATTGCTTTATTGATTTTAAGAATCAGCGCGTATGAATCAGGAATGTTTCATCAATTGAAAAGAGAAACAGTGCGGCGCGGAAATTTCCTGAGTCTGTTTACACAACGCAATAGATTTTCAAAATACCTGAAAGGAATTGTGATTGGATTGCCTATTTGGTTTGTAATAGCGGTACTCATAACCTTCGGCCCTGAATATGCGCAGGCACTTGGTATCGGCATCGACGCTGTTACAGGCAAAACAATCGTAACAGGCGCCAATACCATTATGTACCATTATGCCGGCGCTGCGTCCGGCGCGTTGATCTGTGGATTGCTGAGTCAATACCTGAAAAGCCGCAAACGTGCCTTATTGTATTTTTTGATCGCAGATACCATTTGCGTATTTGTATATGTTTCTTTGAAAGGAATTCCTGTGCCTTTGTTTTACTTTTTTACATTCTTCTTCGGTATTGCCAATGGATACTGGTCTGTTTTTATGACAGTGGCTTCAGAGCAATTCGGTACCAATATCAGAGCTACTGTAACTACCACTACGCCTAATTTTGTTCGTGGCGCGGTGGTTCCAATGACCTCTGTTTTTCTTTGGATCAAAGGTTATTCAGGCAGTATTATTACTGCAGCATTAATAGTTGGAGGAGTGGTGTTGCTGCTTGCATTAGTTGCCGTATCGAAAACAACAGAAACCTATGGCAAAGACCTCGATTATCTTGAAGACAATTGAAGCAAAAATAAATTACTCACCTTATCAGGATAAAAATTCATGATCATGATGATGTAACACAAATTTTAAGTTTCCTGTTATTCTCCGTGCATTTTCGTGCTTCCACGGCAATAAACTCAGAGACATTTGTAACACAACATAAAAGGACACAGAAATTGCATCAGCATAAAATAATTATCATTGTACAAAGATTTCCATCCGGCTTTTGAAATTAATTGCTCATACCAAACCTATGCAAGGAAAATTACGTGTAAACATTGAAAACCTTACTCCTGAAATCGAAGGTGGAAGGTACAGCATCAAACGCATCGCTGGAGAACGGGTTACGCTGGAAGCAGATATTTTCTCCGATGGTCATGATGAAATGAATGCCCGTATCGCTTACAAACATTCGAAAGCTTCCGGATGGAAACATGTTGCCATGGAAGCAACCGGTAACGATCAGTGGAAAGGAAGTTTTGTAGTGGAAGAAATGGGATTCTGGGATTTCAGGATACAGGCCTGGGTAGATCATGCAATGACCTGGCAACATGATCTCAAAAAGCGGGTGAAGGGAAAACAACAGGTGGCTGTTGAGTTGCTCATCGGTGCCAATCACCTCGAGAAGATGCTGATGAAAGCAACGAAAAGAGAAAAAACGGAAATCGCAAAAGTGGTGGCACTCTTTCGCGATGAAAAGAAATACGAAAGGGCAGTAGAAGAAGGATTAAGTGAAAAGGTGGCACAATGGATCAGAAAGTATCCTGATGATGCCATCATCTCTGAATATCCCGTTGCAGGAAAGGTTTTTGCCGACCGGAAAAAAGCCGGCTTCAGTACCTGGTATGAATTGTTTCCACGATCAACCTCCACTATACTCGGAAAGCATGGCGATTTCAAGGATGTAGAGAAGGTATTGCCGCGGTTGGAGGAAATGGGAATTGATGTCTTGTACCTCCCGCCTATTCATCCTATTGGTGTTTCCAACAGGAAAGGAAAAAATAATGCAACGGTTGCGAAGAAAGGAGAATATGGTTCACCCTGGGCAATTGGTTCAATGGACGGCGGACATAAATCCATCAGCAAAGAGTTGGGAACTTTAGAAGATTTTCAATCACTCATAAGAACAGCTGCAACGCATGGTATTGAAATCGCACTGGATTATGCATTGCAATGCTCACCTGATCATCCTTATGTAAAACAACATCCCGAATGGTTTACCTGGCGACCAGATGGAACCGTGCAGTACGCGGAAAACCCACCGAAAAAATACCAGGACGTGTTGCCGATTAATTTTGAAACAGACGACTGGGAGAATCTTTGGAAAGAATTAAAAAGCATCGTTGATTTCTGGATAGAGCAGGGTGTTAAAATTTTCAGAGTTGATAACCCACACACCAAAGCTTTTCCTTTTTGGGAATGGTTGATCCGTGAAATAAAAGAACAACATCCGGAAGTACTATTTCTTGCAGAAGCTTTCACCCGGCCCAAAGTGATGCAACTGCTTGGTAAGATTGGCTTCTCGCAATCATACACCTACTACACCTGGCGAAACACCAAACATGAAATTATTGAATACATGAATGACCTCACGCAAACCGAAATGCGTGAATATTTCCGTCCCAATTTCTGGCCCAACACGCCCGACATCAATCCTTATATGTTGCAAAGTGGTTTGGAATCACAGTTCATCACGCGTTTTTTTATGGCCGCTACGCTCAGCTCCAACTATGGTTTTTATGGACCGGTGTATGAAATGATGGTGCATGATGCTATACCCGGAAAAGAAGAATACCTCAATTCAGAAAAATATGAAGTGAAATGGTGGGACTGGGAGGCAACCAATAAATTGAAAGAGCTGATTGCTATAGTAAATGAAGCGCGATATGAAAATGAAGCATTGCAGCAAACCAACAATATTCAGTTTTGCGAAACAAGTAATGACAAGCTGATTGCATTCTTCAAACAGAATGACCATGGCACCAATTCAATGCTGATGGTGGTCAATCTTGATCCTTATTATAAACAGGGAGGAAACATTAAGGTGCCGCTTCACCGTTTTGGCAAGAGTGATTATATTGCTTACGTGGTACATGACCTCATTAATGACACATCTTACACGTGGAGCCGGGAATGGAATTACGTGGAGCTCGATCCTTATGTGATGCCGTGCCATCTTTTCAGAATTGAAGAGGTTTGAAAAAGGATTTCTTCATGAATAATCTATTCAGATCATAATTTAGGAAGTTAACGTTCATTAATCGTAATGCAAATAATCATTAATTGCCTAAACCCTAAAGTATGGAGCAGGTATCGCAAGTTGAAGTAAATAAGCTGTTGCACCTTGCACTGCCATGGGAAGAGCTTGGCAACGATAGACTGGCAATTGAGCAATTGGAAAAGCAAATGCTGCCCGCTTATGTAAAATCGTGCCGGTGGTTTGCCGGCAAAGCAAGACGGATCACTGCTGTTTGCCTCGATAGTCTTCTCACTATCACTGCCCCAACCATTGTCTCAACAAGCGCAACTGTATTTCATTTATTAATTATAAAAGCAAAATACAGGACAGGCAAGCTCGAACAATACTTGCTGCCATTGGCGCTTGTTCAGGCAAATCCTGCTGATGAAATCAACCTTAAAGGAATTATTGGTGCTGTACGCTTTAATGAAACAGACATGATACTCATCGATGCCATTTATGATGAGGCCTTCAGGAAAATGTTGTTTCACCATGTGTATCATTCATCAAAAATTAAGCAGACTAACGGCTCACTTTTTTTTGTAAAAGGGAAAGCCTTCCAGGAAGCTGATTTTTCTGAAAGCATTTCATCACGTGTTCTCGATGCCGATCAAAGCAATTCATCGCTGATTTTTGGTGAGAAATATTTTATGAAGCTCTACCGGAAACTTTTCAGGGAAACCAATCCTGATGTGGAGGTGGTGAGCTTTCTCACAGAGAAGGCCGGCTATTCTCACATTCCTGCCTTTGCCGGAACATTTGGATGGAAGAAGGCATACAGTGATCCAATTACCTTTGGAATGATGCAGGAAAAAGTGGAAAGCATCAAAGACGCCTGGTCACTTGTAGGTGACTATCTCAATGAATATATTTTTGGAGTGGTGGATGGAAATAACACGATCAATCAATTTGTGCTCGACCATGTTGGATTGCTTGCAACAAGAACAGCGGAAATGCACCTTGGCCTTGGTTGCGATCCAAATGATCCTGCATTTACACCTGAACCTTTCACCGACGAATACCGTGATTGGTTGTTTGCGCATTTTGAATCATTGTTGAAACGTCGCATACAATTAGCGAAAGAAAATTTCAATGCATTGGATGAAAAAGGAAAAGCACTCGCTGAATTTTTTATGCAGCATGCTGATACCATCCGCAATTTCTTTTCACGCATCAAAACACAACCTGTTCACTCTTTGCGTACACGCATCCATGGTGATTATCACCTCGGACAAGTATTGTACAACGGAAGCGATTACATAATACTTGATTTCGAAGGGGAACCTGAAAGTTCCATCAGCGATCGAAAGATCAAACATTCACCTTTAAAGGATGTTGCCGGCATGCTCCGCTCATTTCATTACGCAGTAAGTGCCAAGCTTTATTTCAGCGCAGAAACAAAAAACATGGATGACGAATTGATTGAAAATGCAGCGCAGCATTGGTACAAAGTAATCTCTGAAACATACCTTCATCAATATTTTGAAACCGTGAATGAAGGTACCCTGATTGCCGCAGATAAAAATGAACAGGCGTTTTTATTGCAAATACACCTGCTCGAAAAAGCGATCTACGAATTGGGGTATGAATTTAACGGACGACCAACGTGGGTCAAAATTCCATTAAAAGGCATTCAACAGGTAGTAAACGAAATCACGTAGAGACGCGATGCTTCGCGTCTCTCAACAACAATGCGGTGCTTCGCGTCTCAGACAACGCATCGTGCCCCCACATTAAAAACAGAGGCGACATGGACCATACATCATCGGAGCAAAACGGCGAACAGCAACAAGAAAAATTACAGCCTGTAGAAGCATATTCCAGGTTTACAGAATATGACATTAATTTATTCAAAGCGGGCAAGCACTTCAAGCTATATGAAAAAATGGGTGCGCATCTCGTGGAATATAAGAATACGAAAGGCACTTGTTTCGCTGTCTGGGCACCTAATGCATCCATGGTTTCTGTAATCGGAAACTGGAATGGCTGGAACAATCAGTCGCATAAGCTGATTGCCCGCGGCGATGAATCTGGTATATGGGAAGGCTTTATCCCTGAAATCGGCAAAGGGGAAGCCTATAAGTATTTTATCCAGTCAAAATTTGGAGGAGCATCTTTTGAAAAAGGAGATCCTTACGCCTTTTATTGGGAGCAACCACCAAAAACAGCATCTGTAGTTTGGGATACCTGGAAAGAGTGGGAAGATGAAGCGTGGATGGAATTCCGCAAAACAAAAAACAAACTCAACCAACCGTTCTCTGTGTATGAAGTGCATTTGGGTTCGTGGAGAAGAAGTCCGGATGATCCTGAAAAAGTACTCGATTATAAAAAGCTCGCGGAAGAATTATCTGCCTATGCGAAAGAGATGAATTTCACACACGTGGAACTGTTGCCCGTTATGGAACATCCGTTTTATGGATCATGGGGTTATCAGGTCACCGGTTTTTTTGCGCCAAGTTCCAGGTTTGGCGAGCCGCAGGATTTTATGCAATTGATTGAAACGTTGCATAAAAATGGTATCGGCGTAATTCTCGACTGGGTGCCTTCCCATTTTCCCGGCGACGGTCATGGACTGATTTATTTTGATGGTACTGCATTATACGAGCATGCTGACCCGCGCAAGGGATTTCATCCCGACTGGAGCAGTTATATTTTCAATTATGGAAGAAATGAAGTGCGTTCTTTCCTGTTAAGCAATGCTTTCTTCTGGCTCGATCGTTATCATGCTGATGCATTGAGAGTGGATGCTGTGGCATCAATGCTTTACCTGGATTATTCCCGCAAGCACGGAGAATGGGAACCTAACATTCATGGAGGAAGAGAAAATCTCGAAGCCATATCTTTTCTGCAGGAATTCAATACAGAAGTGTTCAAAGAATTTCCGGATGTACAAACCATTGCGGAAGAATCTACCAGCTTTCCAAAAGTAACCAGGATGGTTTCTGACGGTGGTTTGGGTTTCAGTATGAAATGGATGATGGGTTGGATGAACGATACGCTCAAATATTTTTCCACGGATCCGATCTACCGCAAGTATCATCATGAGCAGATTACTTTCAGCATCATGTATGCTTTCGCTGAAAATTTTATGTTGCCTTTTTCTCATGATGAAGTGGTGCATTTAAAAAAATCACTGCTGGAAAAAATGCCTGGTGATCAGTGGCAGCAGTTTGCCAATATGCGGGTTATGCTGGTGTATATGTTCACGCATCCGGGTACCAAGCTTTTATTTATGGGCGATGAATTTGGCCAGTACAAAGAATGGAACCACGAGCAAAGTGTTGACTGGCACTTGTTGGATTTTTCTCCGCATAAAGGGTTGCAGCAACTGATGAAGGACCTGAATGCATTGTATAGCAAAGAGCATTCTTTGTACGATAAAAGTTTTACTGCTGATGGATTTGATTGGATGAAGGTAGATGATGCAGACAACAGTGTTTTGATCTATTGCAGGAAGGGCGTAAAGAAAACAGACATTACGCTCATCGTGCTGAATCTTACACCTGTGGCACGTTATGATTACCGGACTGCTGTACCGCTGGGAGGAGAATGGAAAGAAATTCTGAATGCTGATGCTACTTATTACTGGGGCGCCGGATTTACGACAAGAGGAAATGTTCATTCGCAACCAACTGCCTGGGATGGAAAGAATGATTCTGTGGAGATTGATATTCCGCCAATGGGAGCATTGGTTTTCAAATATGTGGAGAAGCGGAAGAAAAGAAGGGTTCAACTGCCATCAGATCCGGTGATTTTTTCTGAAGAATTACCTGCGCCTAAACCGGTAAAAACAAAACGGATCAGGAAGAAATCCTGATCGATTTTTCAAATGGAAGAGCGACGAAAGTCTGTTCGGTTTACACCTTTGATTTAGAGTGGATGTATTGATCCGTGCCAGTTGCGTCAAGGGATTGTTCATCACATTTTCAAATCCGTAACAACTGGAAAACTGGAAAAGCCCGAAGACATAAGGTCCCCTGGTTACAGTATCTGTACTGACCATTTAGAATGTGTAATCAGTCCCATTCTATTTGAAATCACTTAAATATCCATTAATCTTGCTCCCGGCCGGAATATTTTATGGACTCCCGGCCCATACCACCCTAACAATTTTGCATGAAAAAAATCAAGCTGATTATTCCATTTATCAATACACTTTTTACAAACCCCTCTGCAATATTTAAGGCATTGTATCATGTAGTGGTAGCAAATGACAGTAAAAAAATGGTGGCCGGAAAATTCAATATGACAGCGGGTCTGAGAGAGGTAGACCTGTTACATCTCTTCCCCGGCTTTAAAACAGAAGTAAGCGTATTCACCAATTTGTACGGCGCCTCTTTGCCCATTGACATGGCGATACTGAAGCTCCTGGCACAACGATTCAGCAATGGTGATTACCTTGAATTTGGAACATGGCGGGGAGAGAGTATGGCAAACATTGCACCCTTCACCCGTTCTGCTGTCTCCATCAGTTTATCGAATGAAGACATGGGAAAATTAGGATGGGGAAAGGAATTTCAGCAAATGCAAAGGTTGTTTTCCGGTGATCTTAAAAATGTGAAACATATTGAAGCCAATTCAATGCATTTTGATTTCGCATCCTTACATCAAAAATTCGACTTGATATTCATCGATGGTGACCATAGTTATGAAGGCGTAAAATCGGATACAAAGAACTCCTTTCAGTTATTGAAGAATGAAAATTCAATAATTGTCTGGCACGATTACACAAGCAATTATGAGCACATCAACTGGGAAGTGTTTGCAGGTATTCTTGATGGTGCTCCTGAAGAAAAAAGAAAAAATATTTACCATATCTCCAATTCGCTGTGTGCCATTTACCTGAACCAACCGATTGAATCGAGGCCGTTTAAATACCCCTATTTTCCGGATAAAAATTTTAAAATGACGATTGAGGCAGCAGAATTCAGGAAAAGCGAAGCTTAAGCAGGTAGGAATTTCGTTCAACAAATGCATGCAAGGAGCGACTGTAAATTTTAGCTTCCGTTTATTTATCAATACGTTATTCTGTGGAGCTTAGGTTACATTGACTGATTGACTTCTTATGGAAGTTTTCCCGATGAAAATGTTGGATAAGCTACAGGTGCAGCAGTTTGAGGTTGACCTTACGTTGGTCAGAAATTATTATAGCACATTTCTTTGCTGTTGGATTTTTAATCCAATAAACTCTCGTTGGCGCGGATTTGTAATCCGTGTCTACTGAGCAAAGGGATTTTAATCCCGCCCTTATGAGTATGACCTTCAGCCTGTGGTCGGTGTTTTCACCGACCTCCTCATAGATGTTCCATATAATGGGTTATGAAATCAAATCTTACCTCATTAAGTAAGTAATACCTTGCGCTGGAATAATAGTAGTCTTCCGGCTTCTCAACCAATTTCCATTTTTCTACAACAGGGTTATGATGAATGTAATCCAGTTTCTGCTCCATCACCGGCCTGTTGTGTATTGTCGAAGTGTAGGGCCTTCGTTCCCAAAAATGATATTCCCTGTCACTTTGTGTCGACTTAAAATAAGGAAGTACCTGCGGATGTTTTTCAAGCAGGTCAAATTTGATTTTTTGTGCCGTGAATTTTAGAAAATCGCGTTAAACCTTTTCTTGTGTAAATCCTTCCTGCAATCGCCAGAGAATATGCAGGTGATTTGGCATGATCACAAAACCATAGATCCAAACGCGTTTGTCATTCACTAAAAACTTCATGCTATCGACAATGATCTGTTTATATTTATCTGGCTTTAAAAGATTTTGCCAGTTTAAAATTGTTGCAGTAAAAAATTTGATATAGCTATCCATCAGACAAAGGGATATGGGACGACGAAAGATATGAATGAAGGATGACTAAACCAACCGTTCTAACGCTGGTTGGTGAAAACACCAACCAGAGGCTGAAGGGCATTGCAGTATATCCAAATCCTTTTGACCAGCTGACTTCCATTTCTTACAACATCACTGCCGATGCTGCAGTAACGGTTGTTCTTTATGATCAATCCGGCAAGGAAATAAAAAGACTGGTCGATAATGAAATGCAAAACACAGGCTCCTATCAACTGACATTCGACGGAACTTCACTTCCTGTGGGTTCTTACATCTGCCAGGTGATCAGTGATGGAAAGCCGCAGGTTGAAAAATTGTTTATAGCGCGATAATCAAAACTAATTAAGCATTTGGGTTGAACCCGGGAAGAACTTCTGCCGATAACAGAAGTTCTTCCTGTTTTATGGAACTAAGTGGATACAATAGGTTGAAAAAATGATGAGAATGTTTTAATTGAGAAGTGGACGCATATTCGTTCGCCCAATGTCATCAAGTTAAGGTTAGACTTACAGTTTTCAGAATCTTGAAAGGATTCCATGTTTATAGAAAATGGCTACAAGGTGAAAACGCGATGCTGAAGGCATCGGACCAACTTAAAACAATGTGTGATACCTTCGGCATCAATTATAAGTGAACGTACTTTTTTCTATAAACGTGAAATGCCTTTGGCATTAAAAATCCTTCACTTAATGACATTGCGCGTGGCCAGCAGGGACCTGTGAATCCTTTTTGTTAAATGTTCCAACCAACGTTGTTACGACTATAGATCAGATGGATGCTGAACACGCTCACTATATTTTTCCAAATCCCGCTCACAATTACATTACATTAGCTTTCAAATCTGAAGGTCTTTCGATTTACAATGCTCTTGGTCAATTGTGAGGACCGGTTGATTAAATAATTTACCCGAAGTACGCAACCTGATTTCAGAAACTGACCAACGTTTTATCTTTACTGCATCTATTGCATACTGTTTTCTCACTTTATAAAATTTACCATATGAAATTATGTAATGGAATTACCCGCCAGATCATTTGCATAACGGTGCTCATTATGGTTTTAACAATTGCCGGAAGTACTGATAGCAGGGCAGATACATGGACACAAAAAGCAAATTTTGGAGGCTTGCCAAGAGAGTGTGGCGTAGCATTTTCCATTGGAAATAAAGGATACATGGGATTAGGAGATTATAGTTTATCAAGCGATTGGTGGGAGTATAATCCTTTGACAAATTTATGGACGCAAAAAGCAAATTTCGGTGGTGGAGTCAGGGGCCGCGCCGTAGGTTTTTCTATCGGCAATAAAGGATATGTAGGAACCGGTTGGCATGGTTCGAATACTGATCCGGATCTTACTAACGATTTCTGGGAATATGATCCGGTAACCAATATCTGGACAGAAAAAGCCGATTTAGGCGGCGCCCCCCGACAAGAGGCCATAGGATTTTCGATCGGTAATTACGGGTATATTGGAACGGGCAAAGGTTCGTCATCTAATGGTGGTGTATTTTCTACATCTGATTTTTGGAAGTATGATCCCGCTACAGATTCATGGAATCAAATAACTACTTTTTCAATCAATGGATCGTATGCCGCTGTGGGGTTTTCCATCGGCAATAAAGGATATCTTGGAACCGGAGCCTGGACTTCGAATAGTTTATGGGAATATGATCCTGTAACGGATACATGGACACAAAAAGCGGATTTCGAAGGAGATGAAAGAACGTATGCAACGGCATTTTCCATAGGTAACAAAGGGTATATAGGAACCGGAATGGATGGTTTATATGTAAGAAAAGATTTCTGGGAATACGATCCTGTTACAAATTCATGGACTCAAAAAACTGATTTCGGAGGGGCAGCAAGAGCTGGTGCATCCGGATTTTCAATTGGTACTAAAGGATATATTGGATTGGGAGGTTTTGAAAATGATTTTTGGGAATACACTCCTGATTGCAAGAGCTTCATGGTTTATGCTGATGCGGATGGTGATAGTTATGGTAATGCATCGGACATTTTATTTACACCGGATTGTATTGCACCGGTCGGCTATGTTTATGGCAGCACTGATTGTAATGATGCAGTTGCAGCCATCCATCCTGGAACTACAGAGATTTGCGGTGGCCTGGATGATGATTGTAATGGAATAACGGATGATGTAATGTATCCTGCAAATCTCCTTTCGAGCCTGGTGACCGATTCAAGTGCTAAACTTAAATGGGATGCAGTTGCAAGTGCTTATGGATATAAAATTCGTTATAGTACTACCGGTAGTAATAACTGGATCATAAAAAATTCCACCAACCTATATAAGAAAATTACCGGCTTAGCCGGAGGTGTTCAATACAAATGGAGTGTGAGAACATTGTGCTCGGTATCTCCGGTAAACACGTCCCCATGGTCACCGAATGAAACATTCATCACTCCGCTTCGCATGGGTAATGAAGCAGCCGGGCAAAAAACATCCCTTCAACTCTATCCGAACCCTGCAAGCGACCAGGTTACTCTGCAATTCAGCTTACCGCAATCATCACACATCAGCATTAAGATATTTGACACAAATGGGAGAGCAGTTAAATCATTGGTTGATGCGGATATGGATGAAGGCAGTCAATCAGTACGAGTTTATGTGAAGAATCTTCCGAAAGGAATTTATTTTGTGAGAATGGTTGGGTTGAATGAAATCGAAAATCAGAAATTGATTGTAGAGTAATGGAAATAGTGCCATTGCCTGGTCTTAAAGACAAGGGTGGAACGACGAGGACTGATTCTATACATTTGTTGATGGCATCACTTATCTAACTATCAATGTCATTTTCAAAAGAACTTGATGTGAAAAAATAGTTTGTGTTCAGCATGGCAAAGTCTGCTGCGATTCGCTTTCAATTGTATTCGTGCATTCATAGCAGCTTATTCAGCCTGTGGTCGGTGTTTTCACCGACCTCCTCATAGATGTTCCATATAATGGGTTATTAAATCAAATCTTACCTCATTAAGTAAGTAATACCTTGCGCTGGAATAATAGTAGTCTTCCGGCTTCTCAACCAATTTCCATTTTTCTACAACAGGGTTATGATGAATGTAATCCAGTTTCTGCTCCATCACCGGCCTGTTGTGTATTGTCGAAGTGTAGGGCCTTCGTTCCCAGAAATGATATTCCCTGTCACTTTGTGTCGACTTAAAATAAGGAAGTACCTGCGGATGTTTTTCAAGCAGGTCAAATTTGATTTTTTGTGCCGTGAATTTTAGAAAATCGCGTTGAACCTTTTCTTGTGTAAATCCTTCCTGCAATCGCCAGAGAATATGCAGGTGATTTGGCATGATCACAAAACCATAGATCCAAACGCGTTTGTCATTCACTAAAAACTTCATGCTATCGACAATGATCTGTTTATATTTATCTGGCTTTAAAAGATTTTGCCAGTTTAAAATTGTTGCAGTAAAAAATTTGATATAGCTATCCAATCAGACAAAGGGATATGGGACGACGAAAGATATGAATGAAGGATGACTAAACCAACCGTTCTAACGCTGGTTGGTGAAAACACCAACCAGAGGCTGAAGCTACAGGTGCAGCAGTTTGAGGTTGACCTTACGTTGGTCAGAAATTATTATAGCACATTTCTTTGCTGTTGGATTTATTAATCCAATAAACTCTCGTTGGCGCGGATTTGTAATCCGTGTCTACTGAGCAAAGGGATTTTAATCCCGCCCTTATGAGTATGACCTTAATTTTTTGGAATGATGAGGAAGGTAAATGGATTAAAAATCCCGACCAGCGCAGTCGCATATCCGGACCAACGGGGGAAACACCCTATGTTCAAATGCATCTTCATGCTGCCTGAAAAAAAATTACAGAAAATGCTTGGTGGAACCTTAGAATACACGACTAATCTGCTTAGTAGCATAAAACAATTTCCGGTTTAGTTCTAAAAATGAGCTTAACTAAACGACATTGCCCTTGAAGGGCCATAGGGTGACGTTCACTTGTTTCCGACTTTCTATCAAAACACAAACCCATAGATTGTTCAATAACCTTATGGGATTTGTGGTACACCCACCACTGTTCATTCATACGGGTAGTGCGAATAAAATATTAACTTTGCTTCATAATATTATTTTTTATGGAACACTCCGGATATTTGTTCAAGTCCCTTACGCTCCTTGTCGTTTTGCTCATTTCAGGAAGTTGTAAAAAGGATGATAAAGTTGATCCATTCCTCAACATGGATGAATATTATTTTGAAAAAACACACTACGATTCAGTTGATGGCAATTTCAACAGCACTACCACTCATGTTACCATTTACCTGGATCCGATCGGAAAAGATTCCGTTATCAATTTTAATGGAGACGCGCTTTCGTGGTGCACCTATTTGCAACCGGACAGTGCCTGTTGGTACTTCACCATTGATGGCCTTTATCCGGGCAGTCCTTATAACGGTTCATTGTTTTGCTACTATCCTGCCAATGACAGCATTGAATACTCGAAATGGTATGGTGGCTCTCACACCACTGCTCACAGCGATGTGTTCAGAGGTAAAAAGGTTGATTAATAATTTTGCTGCGCAACAAACAGACTAAAATTGAAATCGCGTGCATTCAGCAAAGAAACAAACTGCAGGTAGTAGAATGAAGGAGAAGTAATGATAAGAATAAGAAATATCAAAAACAGCGCACGAGAACTGAAATGATCATAGCAGGTATCACTCTGCCGATCAGAAAACAATAAATCCGAGACCAGCATTTACATTCAATATAAGCATGGAGGTAAGGCGCTGATTGATCGCATCAATGCCATCCTGGATTCCTTCTTCAGTATCATATTGATCATTAATATTCCCTTCTTCGAAACTGTTTTGTATCAGCGGTCTCCATCCTTTTGAATTAATTCCGCATTCTACTCCCAGGTTAAAGGTCATACGTTTGAAGATTACATTCTGATAGCCGGCTCCCACTATAAGAACAAATGACTTGATGGGTTCATAAGCATACCTGATATATTGAGAAGAAGCAGGAGATTCACCGGTGGTACCGATTTCACCATTGCTGACCATGTAGTTTAATCCAAGCTTGGTATATCCTCCGAGTGGAGCTATGAACCCCTTTTGCCATTTGAAGAAAGTGGCATGAACACCTGCCATTGAACTTTTTACATTCATCCAGCCATCCACTACAGGATAATTTTCAGGTTCCGATACAATATGATTCCGGATTTCAATCGGCGATCCCGTTTTAAGAAACCTGAAATCGGCACCCACGCTTATATTTCTTGTCAGCACATATTCGCCTTCAATATTATTGCGGAGATTGAGTGTAATGCGATTTTCGTCATTGAAATCTTTATTGTAAGATTCAGAATTAAAGTTCGGAAACATGGTTGCATAATAAGCCACGGTAAACCGCTTGCCCATATAACCGGGTACCTGCTGCGCATGCAGGTTGCTGTTGCCCAGTATCAGCAGTGAAATGAGGTAAAATATCTTTTTCATTTGGGTTGTCTTTTCATTTGTTGCATGATATAGTAAATGTTGCTGTTCTGAATAGGATTGCCATCTCCTGCTTTTACATAATTTATATATTTCATTTTGAATTGCCCGGTGTTGGCATCTGCCACCAGGGTAACAAAATAAGTGGAGTTAGCAGGGTGAACGAAATAATAGATCCCATAAGGAAGCATAGGATAAAACAATATGCTAAGGGCAAGCATTGCTCCTCGGTTGGTATGTTTTTCTTTAATACCGGCTACTCCCATGAAACAAAGATTTTCTGTACCGTATTTCTGCATCACTTCCCGGAAAGCGATGGTATTGGTTGCCTCCATTTCCATTTCTTCATGGTTCAATTTCTCATCCAGCCATGTCTTGATAATGGAAAGATCATTGAACTTTTCAGTTTCTGAAAAACCAAGCAATTTTCCATCGAGCATCTCATATTCCAGCTGAACGGCACTGGCTGAATGCCGGATCTTTTCTACCAGATCTATTTTTGCTGCTTCAGAAGCAATGTACCGCTCATGTATCTTGCGCGTATCGGTCCATTTAGCATAGAACGGTGCGATAAACAATACTTTATTCATACCGAGCGAGACACCATTTTTAACTTCACGTGCTTCCACCCGCTCTTGTTTCCTGGCTTCTTTCTTACTGATATGCTGCTCAATGATTTTACTGTTCTCCATATCTTTTTTCAAATCCGAATTTGCAAAAAGACTTACAAAGGCATACTTATAATAATCATTTGATTGGTCGGTTTCCTTTTTAACGGGCCTTGAATAGGTATAGGCGAATTCACGTGTATCTACCCCTTTTAATTTCTTGGGTTTTTGTCGTGGCACTGTGTCTGCTTTGACAATCACTGAATCTGGAACATCATTAAACGCAAGGAAAAAATCTTCGGAGTTCCGTTCATTGTGATTAACGAGATCTGACACGAGGCCGTTGTACATGGCTTTTATTTCACCATCCTCCGGAAATTCATTTTTCAGATCTCCAACATACCTGAGCGCAAGCACATTCGCTTCAATTTGTGGAAGCATATAAAAAAAGTACGCTGTTTCGTACATGTACCCTGCTGTCTTATCAAAGTCACTTGCGATATCATTGTATGCGCCGTAATTCTTATACTTCGCAATGCCGTACAATCCTTTTGCAATCACCATTTTAAGGAAATAACTTTCGCCGTCCTCCTGCATCAGCAGGTTTGCACTATAAATCGCTTCAGCGTAGCGACCTGTGCGGAGCATCTGCACACAGTTTTCGTAGCGACAGATTTTCTTCACCTGCCTTAAGCCATCTTCATTTAAAATGAATAAACTTCCTCCGGTGGAATCAGTTGCCAGCTTGAGAAGCGCAGCTCGCCGGGTTTTTACATTCGGATGTGTAAAATAATCATCATCGTAATCATCTTCAGGAGCAATTGCTTTAATAGAATCGGGGAAATAATCTTTTGGAAAGCTGTAATTGTGATCTTCAAATTTGGAAAAAGGCACTTCCTTGTCTTCATAAGGCAGGTAAGAATACAGCAGCAGATCCATCGTGCTGTTTACTATGCTTTTGGAATAGGAAGATTTTTGAAAAATAGCCCAGCCACCTTTGTCAGCATCAAGCTCCTGCGATTTTGAAAATTTATAAGAAGCCATTTGGCTTTCATCATAATCCATTTTCTTATAGATACCTTTCCCTTTTTCAATCTCCTTGTTGGTGATGTATTGTTTCATCGAATGGTGCTTTTGATAATGCACGATTTCGTGAGATAATATAAAAGCAAGTTCTGCCTCATTGTTTAACCTTGCGATCAGGCCGGTACAAACGAAAATGATTCCGCTTGGTGTGGAAAAAGCATTCACATTTGAAGATTTCAATGTGTAAATCCTGATCTTCTTACGAAGGTCAGGATCCTTCTTCAGCAATTCGTCAGCTACCCTGTTTACATAACGCGACACCGTATCATTAAAGAGGATAAGGCCGCTTTGCAGCATTTCATCGATTCCAAAACTTGTTTCAAGGTAAAAGACCTCTTTTGCCTTTCGGGTTTTACGGTTATCATTTTTAGATATCGAACTTTTTGAGGATTCGAATTTTTTGCTGGAAAGCATCGTAAAATCATCCGGAATGTTGCCCTCGCATTTCAGGGAAGTGTAATGACTGAAATCCTGGGAACACGCATGATTTACCATGAGCGCACAGATCAGAAAAAGAATACTTTTCATTTTAGGGGTGTATGAAGGATGAATATGATTTCAGAATTTTAAAAGATGGCCTGGAAATAATTCTAAAAATTTCGCTTTTCCGCCCTGCATCAGGCCAATCTGACAACATTGAAAAGATAGATTCTTTCAATGCATAAGGTAAGGTGAATCAATCCGGATTATTTTTTTTGCACCCGTTCCGCATCTTCTTTAACCTCTTTCATCACCCTTTCTGTGACGTAAGGGTTTCCCAACCCTGAAACCCCGCTCATAGCTGTCATATAAGATCCTGCTGAAGGCATCACATAAGAAAGTAATTCACCCGATTTCACATCCATTACGTAAGGAACATAGGCCATTGTAGATCCATGACTATTGGTACTCATCATCGGAACAATTACAAGAATAGCAGTTTTCTCTGCCTGTGCGATCACCTGATCGTCAAATTGCGCAGGCTCTAAAATTTTAGCTGCATAAGGGTAGGCGGATTTAATAACCGATGCAGTTACATTTTTACCCAAGTCTTCTTTATTGATAAACAAAGTATATGTTTTAAGCCTGCTCCCATTGTTCTTTATAATGTCTTTTAAGTCACCGGTCTTCGCATCGCTCAGGCGGGCATCCATGTACCAGATGGTTGATTTAATGGCAAACAGGAGGTCGGCCTTTAATGGGAAATCCCGTGGCATTCCAATCTGGAAAACCGGTACTTTTAAAAACTCTTCACTGAGTGCCACTATAAATAAAGCTGTTGACGAAAGGTCACGACTCCCTTCTTTGCTTTCTTCCACGCCTTCCTTCACATCGGAATAGCTCCAGTTTAATCCGGCCGTGTAACTTGCACCGTTGGATGTTGCGCTGACTGCAGCAATCCATATAACCGCATATTGTTTGTTCTTTGCTTTTTTTAATGCCTCAGCCGTTGAAGATGATTTGTATTCCCACGTTTCGTGGTAGGTCCAGTTTTCCTCCATCATGGCCTTTAGATTATTGTTGAATTCTTCAACGGCGGCTTTATAGTCATCGATATAAGCCGATTTTCCTTTTTTCTTCAGTTTGTCAATTACTTTTTGAGACGGCTCCTCCAGTATGACGATGAGCTTTCGCTTCTTTAACTCGGCAATCTCTTCCGGCTTGCCCATTCCCATTTGTGCGCGGGAGAGTGTTACGGTGGTTAACAACAGCAGGGAGGCTAAGAAATAATTTTTAAGATAGGTCATGTTAGGCAGTTTTAATATGATAAATCCTGACAAATATAATTACGATCCTGAAAAATAATAATAACATGGAATTTTTTTAACAAAAACATGGAGGTGTTTCTAACTGAATTAATATTGATAATCAAAAAGGATTATGTCTCGTTGGCGCGGATTTGTAATCACAAGCGTTCGAAACATCATCAAAGCCTTATCCAATATACATCGTAGCTCTTTTCACAGGAACTTAGTTTGAAGTAAGTGTTCCGTTCTGATTATGACGCTGATTATTTTGCAGAGTGAAAAACGTTTAAAGGACAATTCATGTTTAATTTAACCTTCAATTTTATTCGCTGAAAGGATCATTGTAATCCATGCCAGTAAAGGCTTTCAAAGGTTTCGAACACCTATGATTTGTAATCCGTGTCTATTGAGCAAAGGGATTTTAAACCCGCCCTTATGACTACGCCGTTAAATTTTTGGAATTATGGAAATGGATTAAAAATCCAAAAGCTCAGTCGGTGCACCAGTGACGCTGCACAAAAGCCATGTAAGAGCTCAGCGCATTCGCCGAATAGCCGATGGTAGCATACAGGTTCGGCATGCGGCCCGTTAATTTGATGTACTGATCGAAAACGGGTTTTGCGGCGTCGGATACTTCTTCGTAGGAGGGGACTTTGAAAAATGGGTGGGTCATGATTTGAGGATTTAGGGATAGGGATGGGATTGATTGGTTTTGGGAAAATTAGCAAATGAAAAATTACGAGGAATTGCTGCATGTGCATTTGGCTGCGGAGGCAGTTTCGAAGGCAATAAAGGAAGGGACGGTGAAGTAGGAGTAATTGTTTTGAAATGGGCCTGCCATCTTGCTAGCCTAGTATCAGAATACTATGACAATTCTTTTGGAACTGAGAAATCCATCTTTTTTAAAATAGAAAGTTCTCTTTTACCTTGCATTGTCCTTGTTAATTCATCATCGTTTGAGTAAAGATTCTTTTCAAGCCAGATTACGATGTCTCTCAAGAAGTCAATTTGTATATTAACACGAATCAAAAAGTCAAGGCTGATCTCATACTTTCTTTTTTCATAGCCCTTGGCTGTTTTTACATCCTTACTTCCTCTTAATTTTCTTACAGGATCAAAGCCAGGAATAATCGATAAAAGATAATTGGAGTGTATCATCACATTTCTAAGAAGGATGCATTCCTTACATCTTTTGAATGCTTCTATTGCAAATTCATACCGAAATTTATTCACTTTGAACATTTCCCCATTCCACCAGTATCTATAATCTCCGTGCTTCATTTTTTGTCTATCGAAAAAATCGATGAAGCAAGATTTGGTGCTCTCCACAATTTCCATTGCACCCATATTTTGAATCAATATTTTAATCAACCGATCCTGGTCTTCATCTTCCAATTCATTCACTTCATCATCTTCATCATCACAATAATTATATGATATTCGAATCAGCGCAATCAATAATTCTCTTTGTTTTTGAATAATATTTTCAAATAACAAATTGAATTCGCCGTAAGATTTGAACAATTCCCATTGTTTCAGTTCGCCTTCGATATCTCTCATTGCTATCGATTAAATGTTAATTTCGGCAGTGTGTTCAATACCTTCCATAAATACTTTCCCCTCCTCCATAATACTGACTTCTAAGATGATTGTAGATCAAGTTTGTCTTCAAATCAATCTCATCATTTTGGTAGGTTGGATAAGGTAATTGATCAAAGAGGATTTTATTTACTGTATTGAAAACGGCAGCTGAAGTTTCTGACTTTTCCCATACCTGGTCTACTTTTAATTTATCCCGCTTCAATACTTCCAGCATTTCAATCGCAATTTCTTTTACACGTTTTTTGACTGGCTCTGCCAAGATAGGTTTGCGTAAAATATCAAAAACAGCTTTCTGCTCTTCAGTTAAAGCTTCCCGTTTGGTTTCGGCTTCTTCTTCTGAAAGTGAATTAACGAAATCAATGAGTTTTTTGAATGTCTCCTCAATTGTTATTGTATCTTTTCCCAGATTGTATTCTGTAATTATCTCCTGGTAACGAGTGTAATAGTCCACTCTTAATGGATTTCTGTCCACCATTTGTTTCAGCTGCTTTTCGATTTTGTCCTTTAAAGATTGAACCACCGAATTTTTATTTTTCGTTTTTAGAAAATGTTGCTCCAGTAGCTCAAAGTTCAATACACTTAGGTCAATCACTTTGCCGGTATCCTGAGGAACTTCCGTAATCATATGTTCGATGCTTTCATCTACAACCTCCTGAATCTCCTTCATGATTTCTGAAACATCGGCACTCTCAATATTACCTTCAATCGCTGTATAGATCGCATCAATTGCGTTCTTTTTCGCTGCATATGCATTCAGAACAATATCAGGCATGATCGCTTTGTACTTCTTAAAGACTTCCCTTGCAAGCAATTGAAACTTTCGCTTTGTTTCATCATTGGTGTAAACAGCATTCATGGCTCTACCCATCGCTTCAATCTTGCCAAGCCCAGTTGATTCAACCAAATCATTCAAATTAAATCTAACTTCATCCTGCAAAAATATTTCAGTATTTCCGAGGGCCTGTTCCAAAAGTTGAATCAATTCATCTTTTGGTTTTACAGGTGGCTCTTCTCCATCTTTTCCTGCTCCAGCCGATTCACCTGCACCATAAATTGCGAGTGCATCCAATAATGCTGTATAGGTTTCAATATAGTCTACAATCATCCCATTATTCTTTCCTTCGCTGATCCTGTTAGCCCGCGCAATCGTTTGCATAAGTGTATGCGACTGCAATGGCTTATCAATATACATGGTTGAAAGTGTTGGAACATCAAAACCGGTGATCCACATCGCACATACAATTACCAGTCGAAACGGATGGTCTTCATCTTTAAAGTCAGTTTCCAAATCCCTTGTAGGATCATTCATTTTTTCCCTATGTGGTTCAATATCCAAGGCCCACTTTTTAAATTTCAGAATTTCATTCTGTTCCGGACTTACCACCACAGCAATCTCTGTTTCCTTAATCCATTCCAGCTCTCTTGCTTTTTCCAATGTCTCCTGGTCGCCGTATTTACTTTTTTCAATGTCCTTTTCCAGATTAGTTACGTAGTCTGCCCAATGCTCCGTAATGTTGTTGTACATCTTAACTGCAGTGAGCTTATCCAGCGCTACCAACATTGCTTTCCCTTTATACCCACGATTACAGAAATGCCAGACAATATCCTTTGCAATCGCATTCAATCTTTTCTTCGCAGTGAGTACAGGATACTCTTTTGAAAACAATTGCTCCAGCCTGGAGCGCTGATCACTGTCAAGATCTTCGTTATCGTCAAGGATCTTGCGGATTTGTTGTGTAATAGCAGGATTCTTCAAGTGCAGATACTCACCCCTGTTTTCATAGTACAAAGGAACCGTCGCACCATCATCCACACTTCGTTTAAAGTTGTATTTTGAAACATAGTCTCCAAATATCCGCTTTGTCAATTCATCATCCTTAAAGAGAGGTGTTCCGGTGAAACCAATGAATGATGCACTTGGAAGTGCATTACGCATATTCAGTGCTAAGCTTCCGCCCTGCGTCCTGTGAGCTTCATCAGAAATTACAATGATGTTATCACGATCTGTAATTTTCTCATCAAAGTTGAATTTGTGAATTAGGGAAAATAGATAGCGATGGTCTTGCTTTAAAAGTTCTTGCAAATCTTTGCCACTGCCTGCTTTGATGGAGCTTTTTGATCCGGCTTTTATTTGCGGAACCGCCCCAACCCCACTAAATGTTCCATAAATCTGTTTATCCAATTCATTGCGGTCTGTTACTATTAGAAAAGTATAGGAACCCGCAAACTTCCGATGGATTTTCTGACACATAAAAACCATGGAATAGGACTTTCCGCTTCCCTGTGTATGCCAGAACACACCAAGCTTTTGTTTTTCCTCCAGTGTAATTGTTCCAACCTGGTATTGTTGCTCCTTTTCCGTGATGTTGTCAATTGCTTTATTTACACCAATGAATTGATGATTACGCGCAATCAGCTTCACTACTTTACCTAACGAACGGTCAAACAAAATAAAATTCTCAAACAAATCCATGAACCTATTCTTCTCGCACACTCCCACAATCATTTTATCCAGCGCAACAATTCCCTCTTCCTCTTCAGTAATTCTTTTCCATTCATGAAAGTGATTGTATTTACCGGTGATGCTTCCAATGCGGCTTTCCATTCCATTGCTTAAAATCACAAAAGCATTCAAATGAAAAAGCTTTGGCATCACATCTTTATAGTCGGTAAAATTGTCATTGTAGGCATTCTCTAACTTTTTGTGAACAGCTTTTAGCTCAATGAATAAAAGCGGAATACCATTTACAAAACCTATTATGTCCGGACGTCGCTCTCTGCGACTCTTACCTTCTATCCACATTTGCTGAACAGCAATAAAATCGTTGTTTGCAGCATTTTCAAAGTCAAATACTTTTAGCTTCCTTTCCTTTATCAGTTGCCCTTTCTCATTAGTATAATCAACAGGAACACCATCTTTTAGAAAGAGATACTTTTCGAGGTTGAGATCTGCTAATGTTTTGGTCGTGCTCTCTTCGAGGAGCTTTTCAAAAGCTTGCAAGTAAGCCTGCTCAGGTAATCCTTTGTTGAATTCCTTTATCTTCTTAAAGAAATTTCTTTTAAGTATTATTTCTCCCTTATTTCCCCTTCCAAGTGAGCTATCATCTCCAAATGTTTCCTTATTGTAAGCAATAGCTGTATCCCAACCGAGCCGGTTGTGGAACAAATCAATTGCTGTTTGTTCTATCAGACGATCTTCCGAATACTCCCAGCTCATGTTGATGTTTCATTAGGGAATGATTCCATCCACCTCCTGAATTCCAGGTTTATTTTATGCTGCCATACTTTTATCTTCCCCTCGACCTCAAAGCAGATAACACTGCACATCTTATCAATTGCTTCGCTGGTATCCGAGTGTAAATAATTTCCGTTCGATTGAGAAAATTCATTTCCCGGGTAAACCAATGCCACCTTTTTTGCTCCATAGTACTCATGATAAACATACATCTGCCTTAAGTCTTCTGGTGAAGGATTATAACCGTTCAGATTTTTCCATTTGGTATCCAAAACAACACAATCCGCTGTTCCTTTATTCACTACAATATCCGGTCGTATTGAGGAACGGACACCAGTTTCCGGCTTCCAAAAGAACTTTGACGCTTGAGCAGTAATAGTAGTAGACGGATCTTTGTGTTTCCGTAAGCTCACATAGATAAATTGCTCCCACAGCTTGTTCATATCAAACATAAGCGCTAACACGTGATGTCTTCCTCTGCTTACATCAGGATGATATTGCAACAACAGCAACCTGGCAATGCCAAGTGCTTTTTCATATGGCTTATTCTTTCTTGTAAAAATCAATTTTTCGAATGTTCCCTCTGTAACTTTAATATCCGGCATCTCGGGAAAGTGAAGCAGTAAAGTTCCGATGCGGCTGTGCAAGCTCACATTCATATTGATTTGTTTAAGCAGGCAAATCGTTTTATAGAGAATCAAATGAATCTTGTGCTCATGATCGTAAGTTGTGTACCGGACATAAAATCTTTCCTGGTGCGTCAGGTTCTGCGATAGGTGTTTACTAAATTGCAGATTGCCTTTCAATGCCATTACATTTCCATCCTTCTTGCGGTATTGCTTTACCAGCCCCCTGTGTAGTAGGTACTCAACTTCATTAATAAAAAGGGCAAAGTAAAGATCAAGGATAGAGTTTGATTTAAGCTTTAAAGAACTGCTGCTCGGTGCCTGAATATCAAATACCCCCGCAGCAAACAGCATATCAATTAAAATATCCCGCCATCTCTTTTTCTCTTCTCTATCATTATCACTACTATCAGCTTTCGGTAAAACTTCAATAACTGTATTTCCAACCTGGATCACACCAACGTATTCATTGAAACGAATGCCATTGTATATTAATGAGTAATAAGGAACACCCTTACTGCCGTAATGCTTCTGCATGGTGGCTAACCGATCTTTATCAAACAATACCCCATCAATTACCTGGTTTAGTTTGATGGCCTGATGCTCAAAAACGGTTATATGTTTTCGGTTTAGTCTCAACTCATTTTTTTAATAGCGAATTGATAGCATTACTAAATTCCTCATGTTGCATGCGACCAATGTCCTTTATTCTGTAAATAACCCGCTCTGAAAATTCCGCATAGTCGTAATCGGCAAATTCAGCAAAGAGATTTTCTTCAACTCTTTCAACCTCCTCAAAGAAACCTTGCCCGAGTACCAGACCAATTTTACCATAATCTCCGAAAAAATACTCTTGTAATAACGGTATCATCTTATGCTGAAACACTGCTTTCAATTCTTCCATATTCGTTACCGACATAAAATAACTGTGACCTATATGATGATCTTTATCCAACAGCTTTTCAATTCGCCTGTTGATGATTTTGAGCAACTCCGGCAAGTTAATTCCTTCTAGTATTCCATTTTGTGCTTTAAGTTTACCATCCGTAGCAATCAATGATGCGTTAGCGGGTATTTCTTCAAAACTAAATCGCCTGCGTAACGCAGCATCCAATGCCTCCACACTTCTGTCTGCTGTGTTCATGGTGCCAATGATAAAGAGATTGGGAGGCACTCCAAACGTTTCTTTGCTATAAGGCAATGCAGCTTCTAACGCTTCATCTTTCCCAAGCCTTTTGTCTTCTTCAATAAGCGTGATCAGCTCACCGAAAATTTGAGACACATTCCCACGATTGATTTCATCAACGATCAACACAAATGGTTTTGCTTGCTTGTTTTTAAAATCTGAATGAGCAAGTGATAGTACAACATCCTTCTTATCTTCAAAACTATACGTTCGACCTTCTTTTTGAATCTTACTATTGGATTTTTCTTTTCTAATTTCATTTAGCAATGCCCAATAAGCAGAAGAGTTGCTCCCCCCGATAATTTCCCTGAATTGATTGTTTATATTGCTAATATTGTTTAGGTCTTTTATTGCAGTATGTAGGATAGTCAATCTCATCTTTGATACAGTATAGGTTCTGCCGCCATCATGGTGCTTAATGATAAAATTGCCTTGCTGCGAAATACTGTCCACCATTACTGATCCACCTGATTTTGTCTCGAACTTCACTTTGTCACCGTTTAATATTTTTTCTTCTACACTATCCGCCAGGTTATCGTATAAAATAGAAAAGGCTAAAACATCCTCTGTGGTGGTACTTTCTCTTATCTGAGCGATAGCAAAAGAAGCTTCAACACAGAGCTTCCGGAAAATCCCCAGCTCAACTCTATAAATTACTGGATCGCCTTCTTTCAATGGTTCTAAGGGCTTAATGCCCTCAATAAAATCTTCATAGCTCATGTTCTGATGAAAGGTGGTAAATACTATTTGTCCTTCTTTCATTCTCGCGTCAAAAAGATCTTTGATATCTTTTCTTGATTTTCCGTCAATCTTTTCCCCAATAATTTCTAATGATTTATTGACGGTATTAAATGTCTTTCCTGTACCGGGAGGACCGAACAAGATTTGGTTTAAAGGGAAGTTCATTCCATTCATACTATGCTCATTTTTTGGATTAACATGAGGGGTTTCCTTTTCTGGATTTTTAGGTTCCTGGGTAACAGGAGATAAATTGTCTTGTGTAGGCGGCTTATGATTCTTATAAAACTTGAAATCCTTTACAGGTATTGGATTGATTTTTTCGAGAGATTTAGCCAAGAAAACTATAGTAGCACCTTTACTGTTATCCTTATATTCACTGAATTTATTTTGGTAATACATAACATTTCCATAGATATTATCCCAATTCTTCTGATCAAGTTCTTCCTGAGTTTCAGCAAAATCTAGAATGGTTGCCTTGTAATTAACAAAACCTTGTGAACTATAGTAAAGGTTAAATGAATTGCCATCGTCAATGATGTTTCTTAAGAAAGCTATTGTTTCGTCAGTACCGCTTGGTCTTTTACTGTTCCAAATAATAGAAGCATCGAAATTTTTTAACTCTTCAATATGTTCATCCTGCCATCCGGTGCCATCTGATGCCATTAAAGCAACTACACCATTCATCTTCGGTATTCTATCCAATGTTTGATATAAAATGTCTTGAGCCAGTATTTTGTGATTAGGATCCTTATAATAATTTAAGGGAATTATTCCATACACCAGATCAAGAAGTTCCTGATCATCATTTATATATTCACTTATAAGTTCTTCAATCAGTTCCAGATAATGCAGATATTTCTCGCCTGCTCTCTTTGCATCAATTCCAATCAGTTTACAATATTTTTGATAGAAGGAATCTTTGTAAAATGAATATTTATCAGGATCATGGTAAGTTAGAAAAGTTGCAATTGTTCTTTCATCCTGATGATGCGAAAGCTTTTCTTTCGGTGCAATTACTTTATAAAGTTTAAGCGTTTCCTCATTGAAGTGCTTTAACCTCTGTTCAAGCTCAATATTCTCGTCAAATAAAACTTTGAAACAGCCTCTGTAAGGTTCAGTTTGATCCTTTGCAAGGTGATGAACAACCGAAATACCGACGGGATAAATGAGATTTTTGAAATTTATACTCTTGATTTCATTAAAGAAGTCCTTCGCATTTACGTCTGGTCTGCCTTTAAATTTAGCCAACAATTCCCACTTGTATATTTCACCTTCCAGGCGATATTTCCGGACATGCTCTTTGTATTTTTCTATTAATTCTGATATTATATCCATTTCATTCTTTTTTCTTACTGTAAAACCAAACTGCCGAAGAAAATCATTAACAGGTTCACCTCCAGCACGTGTGGGAATATTAATTTCTGGATGATTTTCTGATATGTAATCCATCGCAGATCTTAAAACTAATTTTGGAGGATAGGATTTTCCGTTATTTACAAAATCATATTTCCTACTGTTGTTTTGTTTATCCCACTTATTAGAATCTAAATGGGATATGGCTTTTTCAATGCCCTTCAACCATGCCTGTTTATCCTTCTCTTCCATATTCGGATATTTAAATTCAATTTTTAAACTTCTATCTCTCCACTCATCAATCTCGGCAACAATAAATCCCGCGCCTCCCGAAGTTTGGTGTTTTGCTGGTGAATGTTTTTGATTAATTGATAATTCGGGGTCATTTCAAAATTGAAAATTTTCAAATCAGCTTCTTTGGGAATTGTAACTAAAAGATTTTTAATTACTTGTTGACTAATATTTTCTTGAGCCGCGCCCATTCTGAAACTCAAAACATATTCACGATTTTCAAGTAACCAGTTTAAAATGTAGTAATTGCTTCGAACCTTATCTTTTTCAACAATGGCACAACATGCCTGATTTGTTGTAGAAGGCATTGAAAGCATACCTAGCTTACCAATAGTAGCTCCATACATTGCCATTATCACTGATCCGGTTGGAAATAATTTGGCGGAAGATTTATCAACCGCCCCTTCAGTTATTTTCTCTTCACTTTCTAATAAAATACTATCAGCTAATTCTTTTGATTTAAACCAATTAATTTCTCCTGTAAAATATTCTGCATTAGATCTTGATGGTGTTCCTCCTGAACTTGTATCATATAAATCAGAGAGTTTGTATTTATCAACTTTATCCATCAACATGTAGCTAACAAACGCCTTCTCCTCCAACAATTCTATTCGCTTCAAATTGTTTTCTATCAAATCATCATAAGCCGATAAGATGGAGGCGATTTTGTGTTGGGTGGGGAGAGGAGGAAGTTCAATTTCAATTTCGCCAAGATCAGTTCTCGAAAGCTCTAATTGTTGGGTTGAACCTTTTCCCAACGCTTCAATGTATGGTTCTTTAAATGAAATTAAATGGCCCAAATAGAAAGGATCCATATTTTCTCCAGCACGAACAATTGTAATATGTGTATCCACTAAAAGGGGTTCCTCAAAATCTGTTTTTATTTGTGCTGATCTTCCTAATGTTCCTTTGCCTGTTGAGTTAATTAAGATATCTCCTCGTCTTAAGAATTTTTCTTCTGGTATATCTTTTAGGTTATCACACACTTTAGAAAATTCAAAATGAATTCTTCTTTGACGAATGCATTTCTGATTGATAATTGTAATTCCATCTCCTTCAACATATCTAGGAGAAATACCTCTTTTCAAATACAAGGTTTCATTTGCAAGATTGCTTTTTTTGAATTTCATATAGCAATCTCTTTAAAATTACCTGCAATAGCATTAGCCAAAGCGATAGCTTCCTCATTCAATCCTTCCAATTCAATGTGTATTTCATTAAGGCGTTCTTCGTAATCAAAATCATCATCAGTAGCAGTATCAACGCCGACATACCTGCCAGGGTTTAAACTCCAGTCTTTGCCTTCAATTTCTTTTTGGGTTACTACTTTGCATAAACCTTCCACATTGGTATAAATACCATCCGGGAAACGGCTTTGCAGCCAGTGGGCTTGTTTCCAGAAATATTCGGTTTCGTGTAACAGTCCTGGTTCATCTTCATTGGGGTTGCCACTGAGTTGTAACTGTAAGACACGTAGTTGATCGAGTTGTTCTTTCAGGTTCAACTCTTTCCAGTCTTTGTTTTTGTTCAGTTGGTATTCTTTTGTAGCAGTTGCAATGGTGTCCAGCAACTGTTTAACAAGTTTGTCCTGTGGCTTACGGATGGCTTTGCACAGATGTGCTATGTTTTCTAAAGTAGTTGTTTCAGTTTTTCTCATTGCCGGGCCCATGTTCACCACCTCAACAAGATTATTTTGTTGTTTGTAGATGCTGATGGTTTCTATCTGCTTTAGCGCATCCTTAAACGGGGTAACTGTTGTGTTTTCTTCGTGGTATTTAGCAGCAAAATCGTAAACCATTTGATACACTTTCTGCAATTTCTTTTGCAATGCAATGGTTTCTTGAGCGGTTTCTTTCGCCAAAGCGGAAGCTGTTTCCAAATAGCTTTTTACAGTGCGCTCAAACTTTTTAGTGTTGCCCCTGTAGAGATTTACAATACAAATTAAGTTTTGTAGTTGCTCTGGGCTAAAGTCATTTACCTTGCTGGTTACCTTGCGGTAAATTTTTCGGGCATCCAGCATCAGCACGGTATCTGCATTGCGCTTGCCCTTAGTTAGTGGAATGAGTTCCTTTCCACGATCAAAAAACCACAGAGTGCAAGGTAATGATCGGGTGTAAAAGAAGTTGTTGCCAATAGCCAGCATCACATCTACTGCTCCGGTTTTTACCAGCTTCTCGCGGATATCTTTTTCGCTGTGTCCAGCATCGCTTGCAGAAGAGGCCATTACAAAACCTGTCCTGCCACCAGAGCCTTTAATTGGTGCTTTGAGATAGGAATAGAAATATTGTATCCACAGATAATTGGCGTTGTCGTTCTTCGGCAAACCGAACGACAATCGTGGGTCGCGCTTTACAATATCTTTTGCTTTGTCAACTCCATCCACATTAAAAGGCGGATTGGCCATTACAAAATCACACTTGCCTCTTAAATCGTGTTTGTCTTCATAAAAGGTATTGCCTTCCTGTATGTTTCCTTCCAAGCCATGCACAGCTAAATTCATTTTAGCCAAGCGGGTATTTGTTTCCGCTTTTTCCTGTCCGTAAAAAGTAACTTTTTCTGCCGGTTTCAGGCCTTCACTTTCTATAAAATAGCCGGTCTGTACAAACATGCCTGCACTCCCACAAGCAGGATCGAAGACTGTTCCGTGATCCGGCTCAATTACATTCACAATTGTTTGCACCAGGCTGAAAGGCGTAAAAAATTCTCCGCCTTCCTGTGCACCGGTCATGGCGAATTTGTTGAGGAAGTATTCATAAATTTTCCCGAACACATCACCTTCTGCTTTCTGCAAAACTTCTTTGTTGAAAATGCGCAGCAACTCCTGCAATAAATCTTTACTGAAAATGGAATAGTTCTTAGGTAAAATGCCAATCAGTTTAGGGTTGATTTCTTCTATTGCCTTCATGGCTTCGTCAATGGCAGCACCTAAATCACTTCCTTCAGGGAGTGAAACCAATTTGTCAAACCGGGAATTCTCCGGCAAAAACATCGCAGATTTTTCTTCAAAGTCTTTGGGAGTTACTTTCCGTTTACCTCGTTGCGGATGTGTGGGTAAATTCTTTTCAATTTCGTCCCTTACTTTTTCAAAGCGGTTAAAGGCATGGCGAAGAAATATCAAACCTAATACGGGCATTGAATATTCGCTGGCCGTCAACTTGCTATTAGCTCTTAGCTGGTCGGCGGCTCTCCAGAGCTCGGCTTCTAATTTTCGTAGTTGGTTACCTGTCATAAAATTTTACAATAGCCTTTAGGTTCTCAAGATCGACAAAAAAAGCATTTGATTCATATTCTTTATAGGGAACACCAAATCCAGCAATTTTGCTATTCAATTAATTGAATTATGAATATTCCACGGAAGAAATTAGTGAGAGTGAGAATCTAATAGCAACTCGCAAATTTTTTTATGACGATTCAACTATTGACAAGGCAGCTATTCCGCTTGTTAAGATTGAAGAGCGCTTAACAGGCAATTACGAAAATAGGTATGGATTCATTGATTATGCAGCCGCAGATTTTGCGGATACTCGTGAAGCATATCCAAGCCTTTCTTATGAACAGATTGCCCATAAAATTTTAGCTGGATGGAAGGAATCGAGTCAAAGCAATAAAATTCTTTTTAAGAACAGTTCGCCTCTGGTTTATTTCCGTAACTACAATCTGTTTGCCCTTACTCCTTATTTCGATCTGAAAAATGTTTCTTACAACAGAATTCTAATTCGGCAAACAAAGTATTCATTTGAGCAATCACTTGCGCGCTATAACTTGTTCCTGGGAAATTATGAACCGAGCAGGTATTATCTTGATATCGAACACGTAAATTTCATATCAAAATGAATATACATTGGATTATAATCTCTTAGTTTGGCAAAGTTTTCTTTCTAGCAGGTAGTGATACTAAAATTATGACTTATCAGGAACTTTTAAATACAGATGAATGGAAAGCAAGAAGAAAAAGCATTCTTTTGAGGGACCTGAATCAATGCCAAAAATGTCAGAATCAAAGAATAGTAGATCCTTTTAAACGTGGCTTGTTGACAATAAAAACAAAAGTAAAGGGCGGCTTCACCCTCATTCTTCATGGAAAGGAATTACCTGGTAACATAGCTTACATTTCTGAAGACCAGTCAGGAAAATTTCAAGTGCTTGATACCGTTTTTTTTGAAATTGAAAAGGAAAAGGAGTTGGTAAAAATTATTGCGAGCCGTGAGAGCCATAAAACTGAGTTTGATTCTAATTTGGTAAAAGTTATAAATGCACATAATTTAATAGAATATGTAAGAGTCCAGGAGAAAGAGAATAGAATTTTGGCTTATCAAATCAGGCACAGGCAACAACCGAGCGTGAGTAGGAAAGAAAATGAGAGTTATAAGCTTTTCCAATATGGAAAGGAAAATTTTTCCAAAAAGAACATAAAAGACTTGGAGTGGAGATTTGTGAACGGACTTCATGTCCACCACCATTATTATCAGGTTGATCTGCTTCCATGGGAATATCCAGACGCTGCCTTAATAACATATTGTTGGCTTTGTCATGAGGATCTTCATAAAAATGTGGAAGTTCCTGTTCTAAGTAAAATGCATAAGCAAGTTGATGTTTATACTCCATGTCCGAGATGCCACGCAGCTGGGGAATTCCCCCAGTATAGACACGTGGAAATGGGCATTTGTTTCAAATGTCATGGAGCCAAGTATGTTGAGTTATTTTAAACGTTTATAATAATATTCTGTGTGCCCCGTTGTCGGGATTTTCAATCACAAGTGTGCTAAATTTCTCGTTAGTCTCAATTTGTATTTCTATAAATTATACCGACTCAGGTCGCCGGTAGTGATTTATCAATCCCACTTCTTGAAAGGTAAACACGGCTCTCATTCGTCAAAAGTGATATCTGTAAGCAATTACTATTTTTGAAAGATGGATAAGCTTACATTGTTTCGTGGCATTTCTGTTCCCGAGGAAACCGAAGATATGTATATGGACAGAATTAAAACGAATGGAATAGGTGGAAATGAAGGGAAATGGAAAATCACAGTTTTCGATTTAAAAAATCATTTACAAGGTTTATTTTATAAGGACAATCTATCAACGGATGATACTCACTCTGGAAATAAAATTAATGGAATATGTGCAGCTGATAAATTGGGAGCAATATATTATGCAGTAAAGCACAATCGGAGTGCCAGTTCACCAATTCCACTTTTGATTTCATTTGACGTACCTCTCGAAAATGTTTGGATTGACGGGAGAGACTTCCTCTATACGATTTTCCAGATGTGGGATAAAAAATCGAATGACAATTTTATTAATTCAAGAAATATTCTGGCTGAGACATTTGGGAATTCAATTTTACAATATTTTGATCATTGTCATAATTCAAAATCTCAGGAAAGGGTTGCATTTTGTGACCTAGCCATTAACGATCCTAATGTTATTAGGGAACATTACCAAAATTCTACAGTTATCTTCGGTAGACATGGCACAATGTTTCGCAGTGCTTTTATTGTGAAGCCACCTATCTCACATTTCCAAATAATTTCAGTAGAAAAGGTTGATATCTTCATTCCTCCTTTTCAAAAATCATATAGGTTGATTGATATTATAAGCTAATTTCAACTAAAAGGCTAGCGTGTTTTAGATGCATTATAATTCTTACAAATGGTTTTCTTCAGCGAGTCAAGCATTTATTACTTTTTCAAAGTTGAGCACCTCTGCCCCGCTAGGCAAGCCTTTCAAACTTTAAGAGAGAGGTAAACTTGCGCTGTTACTTTCGATAGAATTAGTTGGCCTTTACAAATTATATAAACCATCATCCAAAAGCCAAGAGGGGGACAGACATCAATATTGAATTATCAAGATTAATGTCTGTCCCCCAAATTTGCGGCGGGAGAGGGATTCGAACCCCCGGACCATTACTGATCAACAGTTTCTTAGGCTGTCGTCTTAAGCCACTCGACCATCCCCGAGATGAAAACACCATCTCGATGATATTCCAGTTGAGCACAAATTTACATTCTTTTTAAAATGTAGCAACTACAAGAAAACTTATTCTGTCACCTTTTTCGTTGGGGGGAATTTGTAATCCCGTCCTAATGAGCGTCGAATTTTAAATCCGATAACACCGTATCTCTTGCACTCGTGAATATTCGGACTTTCAACTAAGGAAGCTCATAATTTCTATTATTGGAAAACTGCAATTGTAATTTACTATTTTGCAACATGAACCTAACACGGGCAATTAACATTGCAATAGACGCACACAAAGATCTAAAAGATAAGGTCGGCAAACCCTATATCACGCATGTGATGCGAGTGATGGAACGTTGCAAAACGGAAGAAGAAAAAATAGTAGCTGCATTGCATGATGTGGTTGAAGATACTTCCACGTCAATTGATGATCTGCGAAAAGAAGGGTTTAGCGAAAAGGTGCTGGCCGCAGTAGCTGCTATAACTAAAAATAAGGGAGAGTCAAAATCACATTATATCGGACGTGTCAGAAAAAACACGCTTGCCATTCGCGTAAAGCTCAATGACCTGGAAGACAACATGGATATTCGCCGCCTGCCAAAGATCAGTGATACTGACGTGGAGAGATTGAGAAAATATTTGCAGATATACAAGTTGTTGCTGAAAGATATTTCTAAGTAAAAAAGAACTTCCAGGCGGTTGGTATTTGGTACCAATAACGGGTCTTCATTTAGCTACGGAAAAGACAATTAAAAATATTTATCCTATGATGCTTTCATACGGGGAATTTGTCGGAAAGATGAAACTGATTCCTGATAAGGTAGTTACCGCCAATGAGGCAAGCTATAACAATGTAAAGGTTGAAGGCGAGAATATCACCTATTTCAGGGGTAGCCGTGAATTCTTTACCGGAAAGAGAAAGCCCCTTGTAGAGAAGTTGATACTGAAAGAACTATTTAACGCCTATACATACCTGGATTTCATCAATAGGGATCTTGTTAGACCTTATATTTCAAGGAAGCAGTACGCTCCTTCTGTTGCATTTCTTAAGGCAACTGGATTGTATGATGATAAGGGGAACCGTGTTTAGCATAGTTTTAAAAACAGGCTTAAGAAATTAAGAGAACATACAGATAGAATGAAACCAGTTGTAATTTTCATATTTAAAATTTGGCTTTTCTCCTTCCTCTTTGCTCCTGCAATCACACTTTGCACCGCCGCCATGTCTTCATCATGAGGCACAGGTGCAAGCCAATGAGACACGGTGGTATTCAGAGCTATTATCCAGCATCCTCTAAACTGAAGCAGCTAAATCTTAATCTCACAGTCAGGTCAGATTAAGTTTTAGCTGCTATACAAAATAGCTTTATTGAAAGATAATTGATAAAGGCTCTTATCTCATTTTGTTCTTCAGCATTGACTGCACAGTCTGCGCAGAGTCCAGGTGCATTTGTAATACCGGTAATGTTTTAGCAACGAATGCTTTCACCTGTGCATCATCACCATCGTTAGCTTCTTTTGAAACTTCTCAATATCCTCCTTGTGATCATCCACCCCGTTAGTCCGGATATACAACTGCGCTGGTCGGGATTTTTTTTAATCCCGACCGATTGAGCATTTGGATTTTCAATCCAATCACATGACATGACGTTTATCAATGGAATGAAGCAAGCACTCGAGCCTGGCATTGTTGCCCGGTGATTTATGGTTGTTCGATACACTTCTTGACGCATCCTTACTCTTCTTTTCAGGTATTCCTCCGGAATTGCTTTTGATTTCTTCAAATCTTAATAATTGAAAATCAGCTACTTACGACGAACAGAATATTTTTTTTAAGCACATAGTTGTAACTTCAGAAAATGCCTTTACCTTTGTGTCCCGCTTTTGAAAAAGCACTCCCTTAAAAGTTCCTTAAAAACAACTGATTCTCCTCTGAATAATTGATGGGGAGGTGCCTTTAACGGCTGCTCGGTTACTGATTCAGTGAAGCCGCAACAACAGATAAGCTCATTTGTGTTGACGCAAGCTGAAGAATGTTCTTTGACATATTGAAACGGAAGTACAATTAAATTAAAATGAATTAACAATAACTCAAAATCGAGTGCGAGATATTGAAGATACGAAAGCAAGTAAGAGTATACGGAGGATGCCTTGGCTCTCAGAGGCGACGAAGGACGTGATAAGCTGCGAAAAGCTGCGGGGATCCGCAAATAGGAAGTGATCCGCAGATGTCCGAATGGGGCAACCCAGTACGTTGAAGACGTATTATTCCGGCGCAAGTCGGAAAGCAAACCCGGAGAACTGAAACATCTAAGTACCCGGAGGAAGAGAAAACAATTCAGTGATTCCGTAAGTAGTGGCGAGCGAAAGCGGATTAGCCCAAACCCCGATAACCACGGTTGTCGGGGGGTTGTAGGACTGCATTTAGAAACCATCATCAAGCAGAAGCTTCTGGAAAGCTGAACCAAAGAGGGTGATAGTCCCGTAAGCGAAAAATGATGGGGACGAGCAGTATCCTGAGTACCGCGGGGTCGGAGACGCCCTGTGGGAATCCACCAGCACCATCTGGTAAGGCTAAATACTCCTGAGAGACCGATAGTGAACTAGTACCGTAAGGGAAAGGTGAAAAGCACCCTAAACAAGGGAGTGAAATAGTACCTGAAACCGTATACTTACAAGCTGTGGGAGTTTCGATAGCAATATCGGGATGACCGCGTGCCTTTTGCATAATGAGCCTACGAGTTACACCTCTCTGGCAAGGTTAATGTCCGCAGGACAAGAGCCGCAGCGAAAGCAAGTCCGAATAGGGCGTTTAGTCAGTGGGGGTAGACGCGAAACCTTAGTGATCTACCCATGGGCAGGATGAAGTTCCGGTAACACGGAATGGAGGTCCGAACTTATTAGCGTTGAAAAGCTACAGGATGACCTGTGGGTAGGGGTGAAAGGCCAATCAAACTGGGAGATAGCTCGTACTCCCCGAAATGTTTTTAGGAACAGCCTCGGTTAAAACGTGTCATAGAGGTAGAGCTACCGATTGGGCTAGGGGACTTCACCGTCTACCAAACCCTGACGAACTCCGAATGCTATGACATAAAGCCGGGAGTGAGGCTTTGGGCGCTAAGGTCCAGGGCCGAGAGGGAAACAACCCAGACCATCAGCTAAGGTCCCTAAATCCATGCTAAGTTGATCAAACGATGTTTTACTGCTATGACAGCTAGGATGTTGGCTTGGAAGCAGCCATTCATTTAAAGAGTGCGTAACAGCTCACTAGTCGAGTGGTAGGGCGCGAAAAATAATCGGGCATCAAGCATGGTACCGACGCTATGGATTTGTCCCGACTTCGGTCGGGATGAATGGTAGGGGAGCATTCCAATTGCATCGAAGGTTCCACATGAGTGGGGCTGGAGCGATTGGAAAAGCAGATGTAGGCATAAGTAACGATTAAGCATGTGAAAAACATGCTCGCCGTAAGTCTAAGGGTTCCTGATCCACGTTAATCGTATCAGGGTTAGTCGGGTCCTAAGGTGTAGCCGAACGGCGAAGCCGATGGAAAATCAGTTAATATTCTGATACCGGCATATGTTGTGATGGGGTGACGGAGTAGTGAAAGGTCTGCGTTCTGACGGAATAGAACGTTGAAGCCCGTAGGTATAGGTTGGGTAGGAAAATCCGCCCGGCTTGCTGAAAGGTGACAGTACGGTGAGTCTTCGGACAAGCCGATAATGACCCTAATCAGACTTCCTAGAAAAACCTCTAAACTTCAGATGTATGCCGCCCGTACCGTAAACCGACACAGGTAGACGAGATGAGTAATCTAAGGCGCTCGAGTGAGCCGTGGTTAAGGAACTCGGCAAATTGGTCCTGTAACTTCGGAATAAAGGACGCTCTTCGCAAGAAGAGCCGCAGTGAAAAGGCCCAGGCGACTGTTTAACAAAAACACAGGGCTATGCTAATTCGTAAGAAGACGTATATGGCCTGAAACCTGCCCGGTGCTGGAAGGTTAAAGAAGGGGGTTCGGCGCAAGCCAAAGCTCTCGACTGAAGCCCCAGTAAACGGCGGCCGTAACTATAACGGTCCTAAGGTAGCGAAATTCCTTGTCGGGTAAGTTCCGACCTGCACGAATGGTCTAACGATCTGGGCACTGTCTCAACCACGAGCTCGGTGAAATTGTAATACCGGTGAAGATGCCGGTTTCCCGTCACGGGACGAAAAGACCCCATGCACCTTCACTATACCTTAACATTGAGTCTGAGTAAATGATGTGTAGCATAGGTGGGAGACTTCGAAGCGGCCTCGTTAGGGGTCGTGGAGTCGCAATGTGAAATACCACCCTTTGTTTATTTAGATTCTAACTCCGCATCAGCGGAGAACAGTGTTAGGCGGGTAGTTTGACTGGGGTGGTCGCCTCCTAAAGTGTAACGGAGGCTTTCAAAGGTACCCTCAGCACGGTTGGTAACCGTGCCTTGAGTGCATTAGCAAAAGGGTGCTTGACTGCAAGACCTACAAGTCGAGCAGGGACGAAAGTCGGATAAAGTGATCCGGTGGTTCCGCATGGAAGGGCCATCGCTCAAAGGATAAAAGGTACGCTGGGGATAACAGGCTGATCTCCCCCAAGAGCTCATATCGACGGGGAGGTTTGGCACCTCGATGTCGGTTCGTCACATCCTGGGGCTGGAGAAGGTCCCAAGGGTTGAGCTGTTCGCTCATTAAAGTGGCACGTGAACTGGGTTCAGAACGTCGCAAGACAGTTCGGTCTCTATCTGTGATGGGCGTTGAAATTTGAGAGGAGATGACCCTAGTACGAGAGGACCGGGTTGTACGAACCTCTGGTGTACCTGTTGTGTTGCCAAATGCAGTGCAGGGTAGCTACGTTCGGCCATGATAAGCGCTGAAAGCATCTAAGCGCGAAGCATTCCTCAAGATGAGATTTCGCAGGACCGTGGCAGACGACCACGTTGATAGGTGGCAGGTGTAAAGGTGGTAACATCAAAGCCGAGCCATACTAATTGTCCGATTGCTTTCTATTTTTTTAATTTTTCTTTGATTGTATTTCCGTTTTTCAATATTGTCACGATATAAGTCGGAAGTAATTAGTCCTTAGTCCTTAGTTGGGCTTCGGATAGCGTTCATTGCTTCATACTAAAGATTTTTTGGTGACTTTGGCGAGCGGGTCCACCTCTTCCCATTCCGAACAGAGAAGTTAAGCCGCTCAGCGCTGATGGTACTGCACCAAAATGCGGGAGAGTAAGTCGTCGCCAGATCCTAAACCCTGACCTTGAAAAAGGTTGGGGTTTTTTTTTGCCCGGAGTGAAAAAGTCGTTAGTTGTTAGTCCTTAGTATTCTCATAGAATGCGGTTACGAGGGTTTATCAGCGTTGCTGGTGCTGCATCCCTATATCCATTTCGGGAAAGAATAAGTTTGATTCGTTCGTCCAGAGTTATTACTCTTTAGTATCCTAGTGGTATGCAACATTTGGTTTTGATCCTGGCTTTAATTAAAGGACAACGAGCAGCCTTTTCATTTGATGATTAATAATTCCCAATGCTCCATGCAACCTAATACATATCCCGATTGACGGACCTTATTTACCTTTGGAGAAAGTAAGTCAATTGTTATTTTTTAAGCTCCCCATAAAAGAAATTAATCTCATATTTGTAACGAAAATCAGCACTATGAAAATAAAATCGATTCTCTTCTTTTTCCTGGCAACTTACGTGATTGCCTGTACTCCCTCTACTCAATTACAAAAAACGTGGACTGATCCTTCCGTAACACCTGAAACTTTTCAAGCATTTACTAAAGTCCTCGTGGTTGCCTCCATGACCGATGAATCTTCCAAAAGAATAGCAGAGGATAAGATTGTTGCCGCATTAAGGCCGGGAGTTGGTCAGCAATCCTACAGCTATCTTCAAGCATCCGACACTAATGAGGCGAAATTGAGTGCGAAACTCCTGAAGGATGGTTTTGATGGTATACTATTGATGCGACTTACAAACGTTGATAAAAGTGTTTCCTACAATCAAGGCGCCAGTTATGGCGGATGGTATGGCTACCGTTATTCAGAACCAGGATATTACTCCGAAGATAAAACCTACCTCGTTGAAACCAACGCATATTCCTTACAACCCAATAAATTGTTATGGTCAGGAACCACTGCCTCTATGAATCCAACTAAACTGGAGACCACTTTGGATGCAATAATTTATGCTGACAAGACCCAACTCTTAAAACAGGGATTGATTAAATAGTGCTCCTGTTTTTTAAAAAGCGTGGTTTTTTTATGCCTGCTGCGGAGGAGGCGCAAGATTTGAGTCTGTAAATCCCAGGGTTTTGTATCCGGATGGAATGCACTTATTGGTAGTGTTTGTGGCGTTGTTACTTCATCCCAAAATTCCGGTTGGGAAAGTTTGCTTGAAGGGCAGAAAATTTTTGACTTGCCATTTCACTTAAACTCCAAAGATCCGCCTTTGTTTATTGTTGTATGATTTATGAAAGCAGTGGAAACCGGCTGCTCATCAAAATAAATTCTGAGATTACGAGTTTCCTTCATTTCATTTTTAATGATGAACGATTTACCATTGCTGAGATGAATAACTGCTTTGGTGATCTGGGGCATTCCAAACACATATTCTCCGCTTGCAGGATTTACCGGATAAAAGCCAAGTGTTGAAAAAATATACCAGGCACTCATTTGCCCGCAGTCATCATTGCCAATCATTCCGTCGGGTGTATCGCTGTAAAATTGATGGCAGATTTGCGAAATAATTTCCCTGCCTCGTTCCGGCTTATCAGAAAAAGCATAGAGGTAAGCAATGTGATGGCTGGGTTCATTGCCATGGGCATACTGGCCTATCATGGCTTCCTGTCCTAAATATTTATTTGGGTTTGGAGTTTGAATACTGAAGAAACTATCGAGTTGCGCTGTAAAGTTTTTCTTACCGCCCAACAATTGCGTAATGCCTTCTACATCATACTGTGCCGGAGTCCAGAAGTATTGCCAGGCATTGGCTTCTGTATAATCTCCGGGATTACTCAACGGAGACGTTGCTGTTAAAGGATCAAATGGAATACGCCAATTTCCTTTGCTGTCTTTTCCTCTCATTTGTTGTGTGGTGGTATCATACAGGTTTTTATAAAGCACGGAACGTTTGTAATAGGTCTGCGCAATGTCTTTCTTGCCCATTTTATCTGCCATCACGGCAATGCAATAATCATCCACACCATGTTCGAGTGTTCTTGATACAGCTTCATTGTCTAAACTGTCGAATGGATAATAGCCATACTTGTCGAGCAAAGACCAATTGCTGTTATGGTGGTTTACCGTTGTTGATTGTATCATCTGCTTCAAAACTTCTTCTGCATCAAATCCTGAAAAACCCTTCAGGTAAGCATCGGCAATCACCGGAATGGAATGGTTACCAATCATGCAATAATTATCCTGTCCCCATACCGTCCAGATGGGAAGAAAGCCTGCTGCCTTGCTGTGTGCGATCATGGTATTCACAAAGCCATTCACTCTTTCGGGAACAAGGAGGGTGTACAATGGATGTGCAGCGCGATAAGTATCCCACAAGGAAAGCGTTGAATAGTATTCGCCATTCTCAGCAGTATGGATGGAATCATCAGCACCTCTGTACCGGCCATCCACGTCAGCAATATTAGACGGCTGAATAAATAGACGGTACATACAAGTGTAAAATATTTCTTTCTGACGTTGCTCCCCTTCAATATCAATCCTGCTTAAATAATTGTTCCAGCTTTTTTTTGCATTGGCAACTGTTTGTTCAAAGTCCCAATCGGGTAATTCTTTTTGCAGATTACTTTTGGCGCCGTTTATACTTACAGTAGAGAATGCAATTTTGGTTTTGAGACGTTTGTCCTTCAAATAAAAACTCAAAATATAACGGGGTGCATTTTCCAACGGCTTCCTTTCCAACTGTACTGAATAAGTAAATGGTTGATTGAAACTGATCACAAAAAAATATTTGCGCTCCACCCAGTTCTTTGTATGACAGTAACCTGAAATGGTGGTATCGTTTTCAATTTTTACATCGCTTTCCAATACCAGTGAGTCAGTAAGAAAATGCAATCCATGCTGTAGATCTACCAATAATTTTGCTTCGTGATCCGGATAGTTGTATTGATGGAAGGTGACTCTTTCTGTAGCTGTTAGTTGAACCTTTACTTTGTTATGTAGTGTAACAGTGTAATATCCGGGGGATGCTTTTTCTGATGCTTTCAGATAGGTTTCGCCAAAACTGTCTTTTCTTTCATCCGTAATGGGTTGCAGCAGCACATCGCCAAATTCATTAATGCCTGTGCCATTGGCTCTTGTCTGCGAAAAACCAAGGATGATGGAGTCTTTGTATTGATAGCCGCTTGTGTATTCCCATCCTCTGTCTGCGTTATCGGGTCCGGGTTGTACCATCCCAAAGGGTATACAGGGACCTGGAAATGTATGGCCAGTGCCATCTGTACCGATGAAAGTGTTTACGTATTGGGTGTAGTCGGTTTTTGTTGCGGGTGATTCTTCTTTACAACCCATCATGTTGAGCAAAGTAAAAGCGGAGAGCAGGATAATAGTTTGTTGCTTCATCTCAATTTATTTCTTCAGCAAAAAATCAATACGCTCAGTTGTTTTAATTTTTTAACAACATCAACAACCTGTAAATTGAAACGCGGCAGGTTTGATGATCACATTGTAAGAAGTTGTTTTGAAATCAATCAATATAATTGTTACATCGTTTACCCTTCGGCTGCGCTCAGGGTGCGCTTCTGGCAAAGCCGAACCAAAGAGCATTGTAAAAAAATTAATTGATTTCAAAACAGACCTTCTAAGTAACCGAGAGCTATTTGCAATCATTACTTTATGCACTAACTGTTATTTCTTTTTGAAAGTCACCTGCCTCAAAATGGTTTTCGACATCGGTATTAAATTTATTTCTTCCTGTATTCCTGATGCAGGATTGAATAATGTTGCGCTGAAATTTATTTCAGCGGGAAGAATATCTGATTTGGTGGGCCGAATAGTACTGTTGTCGGTGTACTGATAAATAGTAAGCTGATCAGGTGTGCAGGTGAATTCTTTTAGACCTGCTACCGGAAATTGCTTTGTTAATTTTTCTGTAGAAGCAATTGGATGTGCAAGCACGAGTGCGCCATAGGCGAAGTAATATTCACCGTTTGATGCCTGTTCGGTTATCACTGCTGCGTCAAAACGAATGGTGAAAGTGTCACCATCTTTCCATTCTCTGGTGATGACGATGAAGTCATCTTTTATTTGATGTGCTGATGAACAGGAAATTTTTTCAGCCCAAACAGGTTTTCTGACTTTGATCGAGAAGGGGATGTTTTGTTTTGTATTGATTTTAAATGTAATGGTGTTATCGAAAGGATAGTTGGTTATTTCCTGAATGAAAACCTGTTGTCCATTTAATTGTGTAGCCACTTCACAAGGACCAAGCAAAGTCGCAATCAGGTCATTTCCATTCTTCATCCACATACTTTGAATGTAAGCAGGCCCGATCCTTCCTGCATTCGGTACACAACAAACTGCTGCTTCTTTATGCACCGGTGAGTAACGGTATCTTGTTTGCTTTTTATTGGTGGTATCGCCATTCATTCCACCCGTCAGATAATAGGTATTGTCTGTTTTCAAATAGCAAATAGAATTCCCGGTAGGATACCTTGCTCCTTGTGCTGCATTGAAAAAAAGTTGTTCTGTTTTGTCTCCATAAGTGGCATCACCAGTTTTGGCAAGCAGACTGGTGTAGGCCTGAAGAAGTTCATGCAGGGAACAATATTCATAACCGGTGATGAGCGCATCTGCTTTTCTTCCGCCGATATATTCATCGCCAAGCGGTGCACCGGAAGGCGTGATACAAGCGGCAATTTTTTTCAGGAAATTATCCAGGGCAATTTTTAAATCAGGATTTCCGGACGCATAATACGCCGCTGCTACGGTACGCAGGTGCTCATAGGTATGTACGCCGTGTCCCTGTAGTGCAAGCGTGCTGTCAATGAGTTTTTTGTACTGTGCATCTTCATTTAAAACCTGACGGGAAAAATCTTTGTATAGAAAAAGACAATAATCAAGGTACAGTTGATTGCCTGTAAGCTGATACAATTTTTCAAGCACATCCGTAAATGCCAGACCGTGAGTAAGTCCGCCTGCATTTGGATTTACAGAGTGGAATGGATGGGATTGATCTTTAGGATAATTGACGATTACATTATCTACTGCCCGTTGTATCGCGTTTAAAACTGTTTGGTCATGGGTGTATTCATACCATCCGAGTAATCCACGAAGCAAGGTTGTTTTCGACCATAGCTCTCCGTTTTCATTGTCGAAATGATAACGCAACTCCTGATCGTAGATGCCTAAATAACCATCATCGTCCTGAGTGCTTATAATTTTTTGAATGTGCTTTTGAGCTTTATCCAGTGCAGCGGAATCATTCAAAAGTATGGCAGTCCTGATATAACCATCCCACCAGTTACTTTGTGTTTCACTGTTCCACCAGAGAAACTGCACCTGCCAGTCGCCACCTTCAGCAACAGCTCCTACATCTTTACCTTTTACATGTTTTGTCAAACGGTCTGCGCCATAGATATCGTCTGCCACCAGCAGATCAGGAGCTAACTCATCCAAGTGGCCTGTAAAACCATCCATATTTTCGCGAAGCTGCGATTGCAGCCAGCCGGTTGGTTTGACTGCATGGAGTGGTAATTGCTGAAACTGTTCGGGAACAGGTTTTATTTTTTGAAATGGATCAGATGTCATGCGCTGTGAGAAGGCGTTTTGAAATGAACACAGGTAAAATGCCGAAGCAAAAACGATGGCGCTGTGCAGTTGTGAATAGTTCATGGTGTAAGATTTTCCCGGAGGTAATTTTTCATTGCACTATTTATTTTCCATTGGTAAGCGATAGGTTTTTCTGAAGATGAAATAGCAGGCATATATGGAGTCGGACCAAACTCCGGACAAATTGTAAATGTTTCATTGCCTTGCTGATGATTGCAAAGAATGATTTCCTTCCACCAATCCAAAAATATTTTAAGATGGCCTTTCCATTCCGGCGCAAACGGATCGCTTACCTGCGGCGACTGTTCGTGACCTATTCGTGCATGCAGGTGAAGAATGTGTGGGAAGATCTTTTGAAGAAATGTCTCCTGATCTTGCAATAGACTTTCTGAAACCACACAAAAATGGGAGAGGTCACCTACAAGTTTCAGTTCTGGAAATTTTTCCAGATATGGAATTAAAGTAGTGGCATGAAATGAAAATCTGCCACGATGGGTTTCGTGCAAGATACTGATGCCTGATTTTGCGCTGATGTTCATGCAAGTTTCAATGATCCGGCAATTGTCGTCAAATGAATAATGATCTTTACCGGTATGCGCATTGATGAAATCAGGTTGGAAACTGACTAACTGCTGCAATCTTCTTTCCATGCTGCTACGGTATTCATCCACCTTGTTATTGACGGGTGAGACGATTGCTTGTGCAATGAAAACAAATTCAGGATTCATTGAACGGATGTTTTCAATGGTTTTTAGAAACTGATTAGTGAAAGAACCTTCAGCAGGCAGGTTGATTTCAATGCCATCAAATTCAGCGTCAATTACTTTGGCCACGAATGCCGTTGCTTCCAAATGTTCCTGTCCCCAGAAAGGGCATGCATATTTAATCTTCATCGCGGGAATAAAGAACGGGATTTAAAGGAGAGTTGATCACTGCTCCAACTTCAGCTCCGGGGCACCATTGATTCAGATCATTCATTTGATTTTCGTTTTCCGGCTTTTTCAGTTTCATTTCTTTGTCCATATAAATCATAGTCATCACTTTGCGCATCTCACCGCTTTTATTAGCGCCTGCACGATGAAACAACCAGCCGGAATGAAAACTTACTTCCCCTAATTCAAATGGTTCAACGATGTGCGGGAAATTATTTATTCTCAGATTGCGCTCTAGTTTTTCCTGGCTTTCATCGCTGATCATCAACTCACGTCCAGCTATGAGCTGGTAACTTTGAGCAGCAAATTCGAGCGGTCCCATTTCCAAGGGTGTTTCCTGCAGTGGAATCCAGACAGTGATGGTTCTGTCTGTTTCAAGCGGCCAGTAAAATTGATCAGCATGCCAGGGCGTATGACCTCCGCCAGGTTCTTTAAACAATGCCTGGTCGTGGTATAAGCGCGTACCGGAAACCTGCATCAGTTCAGCAGCAATCTTTGCAAGTCGTTTATTGAAAACAATTTCTTTTACTGCGTCGGATTTTGTCCAGATGTTCATGATTTGCAGGAATGCTTTACCATAAGTGTCACGTTCCTGCAAAGATTTTTGTTCGGTGTTCAATCGCTCCACTTCGCGGGTAATTACCTCATTCATGTATTGAAGTTCTTCAGGAGTCAACACATTTTTGATTTTGATGAAACCATTCTTTTTAAAGAAATCAATTTGTTCGTGGCTTATGGAATAGGTTTCATTCCACTTTGGTGCAAGTCCGGTTATGATGTTCATGAGCAGTTTTATTTGACACAAAAATGAGAGAAATTCCTATAGCCATATAACACGATTTATTCCACTGTTGGCACTATATTGACACTACAGTTTAATTTATAGATTTGTGTAATGAAATATAGTGCAGTATGAAAGCAACTTTTGAAGATATCAAGGTAAAGAAAGGCATGCATTCATTTCTTGCCTTCCGGTTTACTGCACCCGGATTTCCTTTCAAGTGGCACTATCATCCTGAATATGAACTTACACTGATTGAAAGTGGCTGCGGTAAGCGATTGGTAGGCGACAGTCTGAAGAATTTTGAATCCGGCGATTTGGTATTGCTTGGGCCTGAACTGCCGCATACCTGGGAAAGTGTACCAGCCAATCAAAAGAAGAAATGCACAGCCACTGTGATTCAGTTTTCTGATGAATTTATGAAGCCGTTCATAGAACTGTCAGAGTTCAAGGATGTGAAGAAATTATTAACTGACTGCAGAAGAGGACTGTATTTTAAAACCGGTGCGACCGAAGCCATGATGGAAGTCAAAACCCTTGCTGAGGAAACAGGTCCGCAAAGGGTAATTCGTTTGTTGCATTTGCTCAGTATGCTTTCAGGTCTGAGATCACAGCCACTTACTTCCAGCTATTTCCACCCTGTGAAAGGAGTGGAAAATGAAAATCGCATCAACCAGGTTTGCGGATATGTGCTCCGGAATTTTTCAAAAGACATTTCGGTGAATGATGCCGCGAAGCAGATTCATCTTTCTTCCAGTGCCTTTTGCAAATTTTTCAAACGGACAACAGGCAAAACTTTTTCTGATTATGTGAATGAAATCAGAATTTCGCAGGCATGTACCTTGCTGACTGAAACCGATCGCACCATTGCAGATATTGCATGGGCAAGCGGATTTGAAAGTATTACTTATTTCAACCGGGTCTTTAAGAGAAAGAAAGTATTGACGCCTGTGTTATTCAGAAAAAGGAGGTGATTGACCAAGACCAATCAGAAAGGTTACTGTGGATTTTAACGTTAGCACTTATTTGGCCAGGTACTTAATTGATGTTTCAAGTTCCATTATACTCGCATTTGGGGCTTAATTGTCAGATTGGTGTATCTGTAATGGAAGATGGAGAAATCCCTGACCTCCATCACCGGTCAGGGCTCTCTTTTCATGATATTATATCGACGGTTGCAGTTTTCAGTAGAAAAACTGTTCCTTCACGATCTTGCCATCCTTCACTTCATAAAGGCAGATTTCATCCAACGTCATTCTGCCCTGTCCTTTGAAAGTCGCATCAAGCACCATCGCGAGGCTGAAATATTTTCCGCCTACTACAGGTTCTGAAAATGATCCTCCATGACGTTCTTCAATCATTTGCGCAAATTGTTGCCCCTTTTCTCCTACTGCCACCTTTCCCTTTGCCGATTTGATAGGACCATATTCAGGTTCCATACTTTCAATATTATCAGCGTAAAGTTCTGCCCCTGCTTCTGCAATTTTTCCGTTGCGGCAAAGTAATACCAGCCGCTCGGCGACTTGTTGTGTTGTCATCATGGTTTTTGTCTTTTAGGTTTGAAATGTTTGAAAATTGTTTGTAATGACGTTGGGAATTTTACAAACAGGACAGGCATTGGGATTTTTTTTTTAAGGAAGGGTAGCACCTGATGTTGCTGCCTATTTTTAATATAAAGAAAGCAAACACGTGCCCTGTCAATTGGCGCAGCGATTGCAGAATTGACAGGATATTTAGTTTTTCAGTTAATAATAAATAACTTCAAGCCTTTAATTGCCTCATACTGGGGAAACGGAATTTCTTTGTGAATGATCGAGAAATATTTTCCCCGTACTGTAAATAAGGCAGTTAAAAAATTTCAAGTCTTTATTTCAAAATAAGTACAAATTATTAATGAGTTCTACGCCCAGAGAATATGTGATTTCAAAATGGATTGATCCGATTTTCCTGGAACTCTACAATTCATTCAAATTCATTTTCCGTTTTTTCAAAGAGGTTTTCCAGCCGCCCTTTGAATTCCGTGAAATTATCAGGCAATGTTTTGAGATCGGTTATAAATCGTTGCCATTAATAACCTTAACAGGTTTTGTTACAGGCGTTGTGTTTACTAACCAGTCCAGGCCATCATTGGCCGAATTTGGCGCTGCTTCCTGGTTGCCCTCTTTAATTGCCATAGCAATCATCAGAGCGTTGGCACCACTTGTTACCGCATTGATCACAGCAGGAAAGGTAGGATCGAATATAGGTGCGGAATTAGGGTCTATGAAAGTGACAGAACAGATAGATGCTATGGAAGTTTCTGCGGTAAACCCTTTTAAGTTTCTGGTGGTTAGCCGAGTGGCTGCTACCACACTTACCGTTCCGATTTTAATGATCTACAGCGCATTTGTAGGATTGATGGGAGCGTATTTGAATGTGCATTTAAATGAACTCACCAGCTTCACTTCATTTTTTCAATCTGCTTTTCAGCAAATCACTTTTCTCGATATTTTCTCTTCCTTGTTTAAAGCTATCGTTTACGGATTTACAATCGGCATTGTAGGTTGTTATAAAGGATTTAATGCTACGCAGGGAACACAAGGCGTAGGAAGAGCCGCTAACACTTCCGTGGTTGTTTCCATGTTCCTTATTTTTATTGAAGAAATTTTAATTGTACAGGTAGTCACCTGGATCAGAATGTCGTGATAACAAAATTGATAAAATGCGAAAGCAGCAGCAGGAATTAGATAAAGAGCACGTGGTGATTTCGCTCAAAGGCGTTTACAAATCTTTTGGTGAATTGCAGGTTTTGCGTGGGGTTGATCTTGATGTTTACAAAGGAGAAAATGTGGTTGTGCTCGGCCGTTCCGGAACCGGGAAATCCGTTTTAATAAAAATAATTTCAGGCTTGCTGAGACCTGATAAGGGTACGGTAAATGTGTTAGGTAATCATGTGGACGAATTGAATGAAAAGCAGTTGCAGGCATTAAGATTGAAAATCGGATTTTCTTTTCAGGGAAGCGCTTTATATGATAGCATGACCGTACGTGAAAACCTGGAGTTCCCGCTTGTAAGAAATCTAAGAAACCTGAAGAGCGATGAGATTGACAGCGCTGTAAATGAAGTGCTTGAAGCAGTTGGATTGCAGGATAAAATCAACCAGATGCCATCAGATCTTTCCGGTGGCCAACGTAAGCGGATTGGCATTGCACGCACACTGATCCTGAAGCCTGAAATCATGCTGTATGATGAGCCAACGGCCGGTCTTGATCCAATCACCTGCATGGAAATTAATGATCTTATCAATGAAGTCCAACATCGCTATCACACCAGTTCTATCATCATAACGCACGATCTCACCTGTGCCAAAGCAACAGGTGATCGCATGGCGATGCTGATGGAAGGTCAGTTTCTGAAAGTCGGTAGTTTTGAAGATGTTTTTGAAACGGATGATGAAAGAGTGAAAAGTTTTTTTGACTATAATTTTATTCAATAACAATGGCAATCACAAATAACAGGCGTTCAATCGTAGTAGGAATTTTTATCCTGATCGGACTTGCATTCTTTATCGCAGGAGTTCTTGCGATAGGCAGTCTGAACAAAAGTTTCATTAAAAAAATAGAAATATCTACCGTCTTTGAGGATGTGGGTGGATTACAACAGGGCAATAATATCTGGTTTTCCGGGGTAAAAATCGGAACTGTCAAAGACCTGAGTTTTTTTGGTGAATCACAGGTGCTGGTAATCATGAACATTGATGAGAAAGCGCAACCGTTTATCCATAAGAACGCAAAAGCCAAGATCAGCTCCGATGGATTGATTGGTAGTAAAATCATAGTTATTTATGGAGGAAGTGCCACTGCTCCTACCGTTCAGGAAGGAGATCGCCTGAGCGTTGATAAGGCGTATACTACGGAAGACATGTTCAACACATTGCAGGAAAACAATGTAAACATTCTGGCGATCACAACAGATTTCAAAGAGATTGGTAAGAAAATTATGAGCGGAGAAGGAACACTGGGAAAATTACTGATCGATAAAACGTTGTACAATAATTTATTGTCAACCACTCAGACACTCAGTGAAGCATCTTTAAATGCAAAGAAGGTAACGGGTAATCTTAACACCTATACCGCTAAGTTGAACCAAAATGGCGGATTAGCTAATGAATTTGTATCTGATACAATGATTTTTAGCAGCATACGTGAAACAGTAGCACAGCTCAACCAAATTGTTGCCAATGCAAATGCGGTGGTGAAGAACCTTGAAGCGGCAAGCACTGATTCCAATTCACCTTTGGGTGTTATGATGAGTGATGATTCTACTGCACAAAGCATGAAAGCAACTATCAAAAACCTGGAAACGGGTTCAGAAAAACTGAATGAAAACCTGGAGGCCATGCAACATAATTTTTTATTGCGTGGCTATTTTAAGGATCAGGAGAAAGAGCAAAAAAAAGAGCAGAAGTAATTTCAGGAATTGAAATTTCGCTACCGTCATTGACATCAGAGAGCATTTTTTATTTCAAACAAAACGCTGCGCTTCGGTCTTTTTATTCAATTAATTCTCCCGCATTATTTTTAATCTTTCTCTTTAACTGTTTCTTACCCGTCTTAAAAACAGCATGATTACTGTTGCCGAAGCCGATGAAATTATTCGTGCGCAAAAGAAAGATTTTGCTACGGAGAAAATTTCTTTCGCAACATCATTGGGTCGTGTATTGGCGGAAGACATCCTTGCTGACCGTGATTTCCCTCCTTACGATCGCGTTACCATGGATGGCATAGCCATTCGCTATGCAGCTTTTAATAAGGGTATCCGTGCGTTCAGTGTAATTGGTATACAAGCAGCCGGAGAAGTGCCCATACAAATACAATCGGATCATGAGTGCGTTGAAATCATGACCGGTGCTGCAATCGCTTCAAGTGTTGATACCGTTATTCGTTATGAAGATATTGAAATGAAGAATGGAGCGGCAACTGTGCTTGTTGAAACCATTGCACCTTCTCAAAATATTCACTTCAAAGGCAGGGATAAATTGCAAGGTGATGTAGTGTGCCGGACAAATCGGTTTATTACACCTGCCGTAATTAATATGGCTGTTTCTGCCGGTAAGAATGAATTGTTAGTGAAGAAACTTCCACGTGCGGTGATTGTTTCTTCCGGAGATGAATTGGTGGAATTAACCGACACACCTTCTAACTTTCAGGTGCGGCGTTCCAATAATTACGCGGTGCAGGCAGTGTTGCAGCAATTTAATTTGAATCCTGATCTGCTGCGCATTCCTGATGACGCTGTTATTACAAGAGAAGAAATCCGCAAGTGCCTTGATAAGTATGATGTGATGATTATCAGCGGCGCCATCTCAGCAGGCAAGTTTGATTTTGTACCGAAGGCATTGGAAGAACTTTCGTTCAAAAAATATTTTCATAAAGTAAAGCAACGGCCCGGAGGACCATTCTGGTTTGGAAAACATGAGAATGGGTTACTGGTTTTTGCCCTACCGGGAAATCCGGTCAGCACTTTTATGTGCCTGCACCGTTACTTTCTTCCATGGTTAATGAATAGCTGGGAGGTGAAGCCGGAAAAGCAATTCGCCATACTCAATGAAGATTTTGTTTTCAACCCACCACTGCAATATTTCCTGCAGGTAAAATTAAGTGTGAATGAAAAAGGCCAATGGCTGGCCAATCCGGTGATGGGTAATGGCTCAGGAGATTTTGCAAACCTGGTGGACATGAATGCGTTTATGGAACTTCCTCTGGAACGGAATAACTTTACGAAAGGCGAAGTGTTCAGGGTGTGGAGATTTTGAAGAGTTTAAGGGTTTGAATTGTTTGAAGGGTTTATGTTGTTTAGCGTTTCGTAAATATCTGGTTAAATGAAGAAACAAGAGATTACACATTTAGATGAAACGGGAAGAGTGAAAATGGTGGATGTGGGAGAGAAGAAAATTTCTCATCGTATTGCGGTGGCGCAAAGCGTTGTCGTATTGCCTGAAGAAGTAGTCTCAAAATTTGCTGAAGGCGATATCCGTACGAAGAAGGGCGCTGTATTTCAAACAGCAATTATTGCGGGCATTATGGCCGCAAAAAAAACCGGTGAACTGATTCCATTGTGTCATCCGTTGGGATTGGAAAATTGTAACATCACCATTCAACTCAGGAATAAGAACGAATTGGTGATTGAATGCACAGCAAGCATCACTGCCAAAACCGGTATTGAAATGGAAGCGCTTGTAGGAGCAACCATCGCTGCGCTAACTGTTTATGATATGTGCAAAGCCCTGAGTCACCACATCGTAATTAAAGAAACAAAACTGCTAAAAAAAACAGGCGGTAAAAATGATTTCGCAGCCACATAAAAAACATGCAGAGCTGATAAAGCCTGCGCAGGGAAATTTCGGAAGAAATGAATGGGCGTTTATGGGCGCTCCCTGTTCTGATATCAAATTACTGGCTGCAGAAATCATTGGTAGTCTTTCGGCGAATTATAAATGCGCCTATGTTGATGCTGCTCACTCCAAAGAAAATGAACCTGCAATCTTGCCCGGACGACTTGCCTGCGGTGCAATGACGGAATATGCTGATAAGATCGATCATCATCAATTCAACTTTAATAAATCATTCAACCCGTTTCAATTCCGCCAGTTAATGAATGATGCGGATATTGTTTTTGTAAATGGAAATCATCAGCAGGCAAAGGCGCAGGTGGTGGTGATGCATTCTGCTAAAGAAGATTCACTGAGAAAAAAAGTGCAGCAACTTACAAATGTGCAGTTGTTTTTATTGGCGGAAGGAGTTGATGATGTTTTTGAATTTGTAAAAGAAGCGCTTCCGGATTGGAAAAATATTCCGGTTTGCAAGCTGGCTGAAAAGGAAAAAATTATTTCATTCTTTCGACAAAAAATGGAAGTTGCCAAACCGGTATTGAATGGATTGGTGCTTGCCGGCGGAAAGAGTCTGCGACTGGGCAACGACAAAGGAAAAATCAACTGGCATGGAAAAGAGCAACGGATATTTATGGCAGAGTTGCTGCAACAATTTTGCAGCGAAGTTTTTATTTCCTGCCGGGAAGATCAGCAGCAGGAGATGGATGAAAAATTCAAAACCATCGCTGATACTTTTATTGGATTGGGTCCTTATGGTGCAATACTCTCCGCGTTTCGTGAACAACCCAATGCAGCATGGTTGGTGGTTGCCTGCGATTTGCCTTTGTTAGAGGAAACTATATTTCGCTTCCTGATTGAACATCGCAACACTGCATCAGTAGCCACTGCTTTCGAAAGTCCTCACGATGGATTACCAGAACCGCTGATCGCTATCTGGGAACCGAAAAGTTATGCGGTATTGTTGTCGTTTCTGGCACAGGGATATTCTTGCCCTCGAAAAGTTTTGATCAACAGCGAGGCTACTATTATCAAAGCGCCTTTGTCAGAGTCATTGATGAATGTGAATACAATGGAAGAGTTTGAGAAGGTGAAGGGAATATTAAATAAGAACTCTTAGAAAAGCAAAGTGAAAATTGTTTTTTGAATTACGCTTTTCTTAATTTTTAATGGCTTTCAAAATCATTATCTCTTCAAATGAACTCACTCCTTGAATCCCTCCGCTACAGTTGCCAAATGCAATTGCCGGATTTTGGAGAAGCAAAGCAGCAGTTATTAAAGCAATCGAAAGTTTTAATGATTGGTGCCGGCGGTTTGGGTTGTCCTGCGGCGCAATACCTCGCAGCAACAGGAGTGGGAACCATTACTATTGCTGATTTCGATACTGTTTCCATTGGCAATCTCCACAGGCAGATTCTTTTTACTCCGGAGGAAGTTGGATTGAATAAAGCGATTGTTGCCTGTAAAAAATTGCAAGTGCAGAATCCGTACATTCTATTAAATCCAGTTGCCGAAAAGATAACTGCCTCAAATGTGTTGCAGGTGATTGGTGACCATGATGTGGTAGTAGATGGTACGGATAATTTTGAAACGCGCTACCTCATTAATGACGCTTGTGTATTGCTTGGCAAACCATTGGTGTATGGAGCAATCTATCAATATGAAGGACAAGTGGCAGTTTGGAATTTTCAAAATGAAGGTGGAACACGATCACCCAACTACCGTGATATATTTCCTGAGGTGAATGCTGCATTGATTCCCAACTGCGCGGAAGGTGGCGTGATTCCAACACTGGCCGGCATCATCGGTTGTATGCAGGCCAATGAAGCAATCAAGCTTATCACTAAAACGGGTGAAGTGCTTGCAGGAAAAATGTTAATGCTGAATGCACAAACATTGCAAAGCAGAATTATCAGCATCGGACTCACGTCAACTGTTTCCATCACGCAGCTTGCAGAAACAATACCTGTGGCATTAATTGCTGTGGAAGAATTGATGGAGCATCTTAACGATGGTAAATTTGAATTGATTGATGTGCGTTCCATAGAAGAGCGGAATGCTTTTGATATAGGAGGCAAACATTTTCCGATTGCTGAATTGGATAACTTAATTCAAAATATAAGTCGTGATAAACCGGTTGTTTTTTATTGCGCATCCGGCAAGCGCAGCACGGAAGCGGTGAAAATGTTCAACAGAAATTTTCCTGAAGTCAATGCGTATTCGTTGGATGGTGGGATGAAAGCGTGGAAGGAGAAGGTGTATGGTCAATAGTCAAAAAGTCATTAGTCAATAGTCCTTAGTCGTTAGTTAGCATTGATTAGGAGGAATGGGGATATCGTCGGGTGTGAAATAATCTTGCTGGTCTTCTTCCGGTATTTCCTTGCAGGGAAAATCTTTTTCTAAGATGATGTCAAGGTTTCTGTTTTCATCAATATGGATGGTGTGATAGATTCCAACCTCATTATTGTTCATCCAGGTTAATGCAATGTTGGTTGGAATGACAACTGTAATGGATTGCGCTTCTAAATTTGCTGCAACTTCCGGTTGATCCGGCGCAATCAATAAGCGGTATTCAAAAGAGCCATTGAGGAAAGGGATCTTTTCGTGAACGGAATTATCGTTGCGTAGTTTTTCAATGTCTGATTTTTTCAAACGTAGTCGCAGCGAATTTTTATCGAATCGTAATTTCATTTTCAGTCAGCAGTTTTGTTTAGCGCAATTCTCTCTGCGCCGCAATAAATATTCATCCTGTCTTTTTTCAGAAAGCCAATCACGGTCATGTTAAAATCAGCGGCCAGCTCAATGGCTAAGCTGGTAGGTGCTCCAATGGAACACACTACGGGTATGCCAGCGGCTAATGCTTTCTGCACGAGCTCATAACTTAATCGTCCGCTGAATACTGCAATGCGGTTTGTTAATGGAATGGATTGTTGTTTCAGCAGGTAGCCAATCATTTTGTCCATGGCATTGTGACGACCTACATCTTCAAAACTTATGAGCAGTTCGCCTTCAAAGGAAAACAGTGCTACAGCGTGTGATCCGCCGGTTACTGAAAATAATCCCTGGAAGGATTGAATCAATTCAGGCAATCTGCTGATCGTGTTTTGAGGAATTGTTTCACCGGTATCCAACGGAATGTAAGTGCCTTCATGTGATGAAACATCAAATGCACCGCTACCGCAAAAACCACAGGCTGAGTTGGTGATGAATTTCTTTTTGGTGGAAAGATCAATAATAACATCTGGTGCCAATTCAATCAACAAAGCATTTTCCTGTAATTCGGGTGCATCAAAATTTCCGGTGAAGCGGATCGAAACTACATCAGATGCACGCTGGATCATATGTTCGGCAAACAGCCAGCCTGTTACCATATTAAAGTCATTACCCGGCGTCCGCATGGTTACTGCAAGCAATTCTTTTTTACGGTTACCGGCACTGCCGTAAGCGATATTGATTTCAAGCGGTGCTTCTTTCACTACCTCATCAGTGTCATCAACACAGTTGTTTCCCAAAATTTTCTTAACCTGAAATTTTTGGGTTTCCTTTTCCAGTTTATGTTTTGCAGTGGAAATCATGAAGAAGAAAGTTACGGGTTATTCCTCGTATCAAAATTATTCAAACGGAATTTTAGTTGCGTTCATCAATCTTCCCACAGGATAACGCCGATACGATTTTTCATAGTAAGCTGAATGCGTGTAAACAAAATTTAATTGTGCTTCCGCACTTTTGGCAAAATCAGGATCTGTTTTTTTGCGCTCTTCCAGCTCCGCTTTTAGTGCTGCATCTTTTTGTAAAAGCTCAGCAGCCAAGTCTTCAAAAACATAATCCGAGAAGTATTCTTTCTCCATCAGGATGGCATCAAAGAAATTCCACGCAAAGTAAGAGTCGACGCCTTGAGGTTCGAGCATTTCCACGATGTAACGGTTGCTGAGTTGATTTGGAAATATTACATAATCTCCTTTGTAATACTGAAGGTGCTGCACTTCACTTCGCAGCTTGACATGGGTATGCAGGAAATGTCCTTCGAACGCGCGATCAACGGTTTTGAAATCTTCGAGGTAATAAACAGTTACCTCGAGTGAAGTGTCTTTAGCCAATTGTTTCATGGCTACTCCATTCCATTTCAATCGATCAATTACATTTCCCCAACCTTGTGGAATGAGATAGGCATAAGGTACTGTAGCAATATCTCCGGCATCATAATGATTGAAATACTTAATTTCTTTTTCGAAAGGTTCATTGCGGTCATAGTACAGTCGTTGCAAGCCACTCACTTCACTGGATTTATGTTTAGCGGTATAACCTTTAAAAGAAATTGGGGTGTACTTTTTTTCATCCAATATCCAGTTCAGCGGGTATTCTTTTTGTGAGGCAACTGCTTCATCCGCTTTCTTTTTATTCATGCCAATCTGTTCATAATCGCGGTTCACGAGTTTGCCCACTTCTTCCAGCAGGCTATAAGTACTTCGGACTCTCGGTGTGTATTCCTTCAGCATATGTGTTTCCGGCATCATACCAATGCAGTTAAAGAGCGCGGCATAACCGGTTGAATAGCGCGCTGTTTCCAGAAATTGAACGAGACCTGAGTCAGGTGATTCGCCTATTGTATTCACGTAAGGAATCATTTCAAACCCGGCATTCTTCATGGCAATGTTTAAATACGGCAACAAGATCTTTTCCTGGTAAGCAGCCAAAACAGGTTGCAGTTTATCAGGCTGTGTTGGAATCAACGTCATCGTATATTGATAATCGGCACCATTGCTTACATGCGTATCAACAAAAATTTCCGGTTGCCATTCTCTGAAGATCTGCGTGAAAGTTTGCGCTTCTTTCGAATCACACTTTACAAAATCACGGTTTAAGTCGTAGTGCTGTGAAGTGCCACGAAAACCATATTCCTCCGGTCCGTTTTGATTCACCCTGCTGGATGATCCGCGATTGAGCATGCCGCTTACATTGTACACCGGAATAATAATGATGACCACGTGATCAAGAATAACATTCAATTCTTTTTTGAGCAACAGGTCACGTGCCAGCATCATGCTTGCATCAATACCATCGGGTTCGCCGGGATGAATCCCATTGTTGATGAGATAGATTCTTTTATTGTTCTTCCGTATTTCTTCAGGTTTGAAAATTTTATCTTTTGAAATTACAACGAGGTGCAAAGGTTTGCCTACACTGGAAGTTCCGTAGGTGAGCAATTGCACTTCTTCAAATTTCTTATCGAGCAATTGATACCATGCAATACATTCATCGTAGGTGCAGGTTTGATTTCCATTTCCTTTTTCGTAGGGAGTAAGCATTTCATTGCCGGTTTGAGCAGGCTGTAGCATGAGAAGAAGATTTAGGAGGAGAATAAACATGTAGGAAATCGGGGAACAAAAAATTATGATTTACCGGATAATGCATTGGAAGTGATCATGAAATGGAAGCGATCACCGTTTCACCACCGCGTACATCCTGGTTCAATTGCACTTTAATTTTTGCATCCAATGGCAAAAATAAATCTACCCTTGAGCCAAATTTGATGAATCCGAATTCTTCGCCCTGATGAACTGTATCCTGCACATTCAGGTAGTTGACAATCCTTCGGGCAAGGATGCCGGCAATTTGCCGCATCAGCAATTCGATTTTATCATTTGCAATTACCACAGTGGTCCGTTCATTATCAGTGGATGATTTTGGATGCCATGCTACAAGAAATTTCCCATGATGGTGCTTTACATATTTTACTTCGCCACTGATGGGATTGCGGTTTACATGTACGTTGGCCGGCGACATAAAAATGGAAAGCTGTCTTCTGGGAGCATTGAAGAATTCCATTTCCATCGTTTCCTCAATCACCACCACTTTTCCATCGGCCGGTGCAATAATTTCATTGGCATTTATTATTGTATTTCTTTTTGGGTTTCTGAAGAAAGAAATCAGGAAAAGATAAAAACTGATTGTAAGGATAATCAGTGCCACCAGCATCCAAACAGGAATTGGTAAAAGCATCATCAACATACCGTTAATGATAATAAGTATAACCGCCATCAGCAACAATGTTGCGGTTCCTTCTTTATGAATTCTCAGCATATGTATAGGTCAACGTTTAAAGATTCATGAATAAAAAATACCTCCTCATTTCATCAACAGTGTAATCATGTAAAATCCAAACACAAACGGAATGCAAAAGATGAAAGCATCAAAACGATCTAAAAAGCCACCATGACCGGGCATAAAGGAACCGGAATCCTTCACACCTACCGATCTTTTAATCATTGATTCTACTAAGTCGCCGATAGTTCCGAAAATTGAAACGATTGCACCCACGATCATCCATCCCATTACATTAAATTGCTTAAAGTAATGAGACAGCACCCATCCAACGAAGACAGCAAAAATAAATCCGCCGATAAATCCTTCCCACGATTTTGCAGGTGAAACGGAGGGAAACAACTTGTGTTTTCCAAACAGTGAACCTGAAAAATAGGCCATGGTATCATTTGTCCAGACTAGCAATACAATGCCAAGGATCAGGCCGCAACGAATGGGAAACCATGCTCCATGCTCGTGTGCATATGGGAAAAAAGCGGCCATGGCAAGCGGAAAGCTGATGTAAATAATTCCAGTAACATTTAATCCGGCATTGCGCAACGGTGATTTGCTGCTAAGAAATAATTCGAGGACAAGGTAGCCTAACAACAGCGGTACCACCAGGAAATAAATGTATTCATTTACGAAAGGTAAAAACCGGAAACCCGTACCGAGCAAATAGAAAATGATGGTGCCGGAAATGATGGAGTAAATAAATGCACGGCGTTGCTGACGTGGGGAATATTCCTGTAGCGTTTGAATGAGTCGATTGTATTCCCACAAACAACCTGTATGAATTACCAGCATCAAAACGAGGAATGCATATTCATGAATTACAATTCCGCCCAACATAACAGCCGCAAATACAATAGCAGTAAGTGCTCGTTTTGACAGATCATTCATGGTTATGATTTTTTGCATTCATCAAAAAAAGTGCAATGGGTTTTATCTAATCATCAGAAAATGCTTCTTCAATAATGTTGATCGCCGCGATGGAATCTTTGAGCGCAACATACACACTGATCTCACCGATGGTAATATAGGAAGAGTCTTGTTGATTCAGTATTACAGCTTCAATGTGGTGCTCTTTGAGAATGCTTTGTGCGATGGTGGCCTGATGCAACATCGGCGATTCATACACTTTTACCCATTCTTCCTGTTGCATCCGATAGTGTTGTAGTAAGCTTGAATAAAAACCAGCTTTACCGGTTTAGTAAGCGAAGATTAAAGAGCTGCCGATCGAAATAAACCTCTAATGTTAACTCTGGTGATTCGTCAAAAAATAAATTTCCTTCGGTCGCTGACTTTTCTGAAAAGAAAGAGCAACCCGGCCAGTAAAAAAGTGCAGATAATAATGGCATAAGCGGGAAGTGCATCATCACCGGCAATATCAAATTGAATGCTGCCATGTTCATGCAGATATGCTAACACAATCTGGCCACCGTTAATAAATCCATGTGCAATAATCGGCACCCACAAATTTCCGCTCCAATAAAACAAATATCCGAGTAATCCACCCAGGAGCATCCTTGGTACAAAACCATAAAATTCAAAATGAATAAAGCTGAAAATGAAGGCGGTGATCCAGATGGCGATATGTGCATTCTTCAACCATTCTTTCATCACTTGTTGCACGCAGCCGCGGAAAAATAATTCTTCAGCAATAGCGGGAATAACTGCCACAACAATCAGGTTGATGAAAAGATCTGCCACTGTTGGCATTTTTAAAAACAACGAGGTTAATTTTTCATTGGAGTCTGCTGAATCCCGGATCATTTTTTCGATAGGATCCAGGAATGCCGGAAGATCAAGTTGTTGATTCAGTAGGTAGGTGAAACTGATAAACGGGCCTGCGAAAGCAAGCACTAATGCAGCCAATGGTAAAAGCCAGGGTGTGAACTTTCTCCTTAGCCGCAGAAAATCTCCTCCGGGAAATTTGAGTAATGCAAAAAGTATTGCAGGAACAAAAAATCCACCGAGCGACGACATGAATTGCAACAGCTTGATCGCATTCACCTGGTTTGCATTCATTGCCACTCCGTTTGTGTTAGTTAAGGCATTCTGCAAAACAATGTCGATGGTGGTGATGCCAAATAAAGGTCTTACCAGGAACATGGCCAGCATGGTGAACAAAAACATAAAAATGAGGGTAAGCGAGGTCAGGAGTAGCATTTGCATCAGGGGATGCATTCCATCCATCGGAAATCGTCGGCGTATCATGCGTCAAAAATCGTAAATTTGGCGCGCATTTAACAAAAATTCAAACTACTGTGTTTCTTTGCTTTCATGATTGCACAGTTTCTTAGCAGTAGAATGCATGTCTCCTGCAGTTTGAAAGCAAAAATGAATGCACGAATAGCGTACAATGATTAAGATTGGAAACATATCGTTAGGAGAATTCCCGCTGTTGCTTGCACCAATGGAAGATGTAAGTGATCCGCCGTTCAGAGCAGTCTGCAAAATGAATGGCGCTGATCTTATGTACACGGAGTTTATTTCTTCCGAAGGGCTGATCCGTCATGCACGCAAGAGTGTTCAGAAGCTTGACATTTACGATTATGAACGTCCTATTGGCATCCAGTTTTTTGGTGGAGAGATCGACACGATGGTAGAGTGCGTGGATATTATTGAGGAAGCACAGCCTGATCTGATTGATATTAATTACGGTTGCCCGGTGAAAGGAGTGGCTTGTCGTGGCGCCGGAGCTGGTATTTTAAAGGATGTGCCGAAGATGGTGACGATGACGGGCGAAATTGTGAAACGCGCTACGTTGCCTGTTACTGTGAAAACAAGACTTGGTTGGGACGATGACAGCATTAACATCATGGAAGTTGCGGAACGGTTGCAGGATGTTGGCATTGCCGCACTCAGCATTCACGGGAGAACACGTTGCCAGTTATATAAAGGCGTTGCAAGGTGGGAGCCGATTGATGAAGTGAAAAAAAATCCACGCATCCGCATTCCCATTTTTTTAAACGGCGATGTTACGTCTCCTGAAAAGGTAAAATTTATCCGCGAAAATTTTGATGTTGATGGTGTGATGATCGGTCGTGCAGCCATCGGTAATCCATGGTTTTTCAATGAAGTAAAACATTTCCTGAAAACAGGCGAGCATCTTCCACCGCCAACCATTGATGAACGTATTGAAGTATCTCGTACGCATTTGCAAAAGTCAGTGCAATGGAAAGAAGGCAGGCTGGGTATTTTGGAAATGCGGAAACACTATGCAAATTATTTCAAAGGACTGCCGAATGTGAAAGAGTTTCGCGACAGGCTGGTTCGGTTGGAAGAGATTGGAGATATAGAACAGGTTTTTGAGGAGATGAGGTTGAGATATGCGGGAGAGGTTGTAACCTTGTAATTCAGATCTTTGCAAAAAAACCGTCTGAACAATACCAGAATTAATTTTTCTGCTTCAACTTATTTTCTTTCATCCACATTTCACCATTCATGTTGAAGTATTGTTCGTTACTCTTAATTCAATGTATCATTCCGGGGAGTTTATTTTCGCAAGGTCTTTCTGCCTATCTCAACACCAGAAATGCCTTTTACGTATTCGACGATTCCATCACCAAAGAAATTGAATACCTGCCACCTGGAAATTTTAAGATTGGAGGAAACTGTATTGCTTATATCTCGAGCGACAATAGTTTCAAGGTTTATCAGAAAGGTAAAGTGATAAAAGTGAATGAAGGATTCACTACCGAATATTTCATGACCGGTAATTATGTGGTGATGAAAAATAATACCTCGTTACATGTGTACGACAATGGTAAATCGATGCTGCTGGTTCGCAACCCTTATGATTGGGTGGCTTCGGATAGCCTCATCGGTTTTGCTGATCCGTTGTCCAAAGCTTATTTCATTTACGCTGATGGAAAAATTGTGGCACTCAGTCAGGATCTTATCGGCGATCCGATTAAGATAAGTGACGTCGGCAAAAACATTTTGGCTTATACTACGATTGACGACAGTCTGAAAGTATTTTATCATGGTAATATTTATCCGCAACCGGTACAAAATGTGACTGAAATTAAAACCGGAAAAAATATTGTCGCATACCAAAACGATTACAATAGCGAGTTCAAAGTTTTTTACAAAGGAAAGCCGCTTACACTTGAAACGTTTAAGGTGCGGGTGTTTTTTACAGGCGACGACTTAGTGGCTTATCTTACAACAGAAGGAAAATTCAAAATATTTTATGAAGGAATAGTTTATACCATCGGAACTTTCAATCCTGGTAATTTTAGAATTAAGGACGACATCGTCACTTATACTGATGAAGTAGGTTTTTTCAAAGTGTTTTACAAAGGCAACACGTACCAGCTGGAACAATACACACCTGATCATTATGAAATGGCGCAGCATTCACTTTATTATGTTGGCCTTGACGGTCGCATCAATTTCTTTTCATTTGGCAGTAAACAGGAGTTGCCGATAGAAAATTATGTAAGTCTGCGGCTTGATTATGATGTGTTGCAGGTGGAAACTTCACCGCATCAATTCAGCTTCTATTACAAAGGAAAGGTGTTCTAAAAACAAAAAGTCCTGCTGAAACCTCAACAGGACTTTTAGATTACAATTTATTTCCGGAAAGTATCAGGACATTACTTTTTCCTTCGACCATTCTTTTGCCAATACTTTAAGATCGGTGAGCACCTGTTCCTGGCGGCGGCGGTTTTCCATGTCTTCCGGATCGGTCTTCGCCGTTTGTTCCTTTTTCCGGCGGTCATTTTCTGCATTGAAGGCAGCTATCTGTTCTGCTGTAAATTGCATTTCTTCTCCTTTCTTCACAAATGCTCTTTCATAACCCAGCTCATCCAGTTCATTGCCTGCAACGGATTCAAAAATACGCAGATCTGCTTCAGACATTTCTTTCAGAAATTTATTGAAGTTATGGTGCATGATCGGCTTGGTCACATTTTCCCAAAGTGAACTTGCAACAGCGGTATTTTTTGCTTCCTGACTGTCATAAAATTCCATCATCTCAGGCATGAATTCGATGCCGAGAAATGCACACATGTTACGTAACGTGCTTTCTGTTTCTTCTGTTAATTCAGTATACGAAACGGTGAAATAACGATCAGTGGATAAATTAGCTCTTGCGTCAAGACAAAGTCTTTGTAATTCCGACCATTGCTTGGCAATGCAATACACATGCTTATCACCAATTACTGCTTTTGAAAAAGACAAAGCCACATCCCGGCCATCGCGGTGCAGAAAGATGTATTTGTTATTTCCGAAATATTGATTCAGGTGATCAGCCCAACGAATGTTCTGCATGCTTTTACATAGCCATGCCTGTGCACCATTGGATTCACCATAGATATCCATCACGGCCCCGTAAATGGCGATCACATGTTTTTCACGGCAGCGTCGCTTCACTTCCTGACGATTCAATGTTGTATTGAGCCACAACACAGGATTTGTTTCCACCAAACGGCAAACAATTTCTACCATCTGGTTAAACTTATCATCATCAAGTATTACATGAACGGGAATGATCGGATCAATCCGTTGCAGGATATGAGGGGGATGTGGGGCCGCAATCTCATGCGAATTCGAAATCATCAGGCGTAGTAAATTGGATCCTGACCTTTGTTCACCTACTAGGAAAAGTGCTTGCATACTCTTCTGTTTAATTCTTAATTTTTATGGGTAAAGAAAAAATCCGACTAATCCGGCAGCCGGAATTAAGTACACTACATCAACATTAAATTTTATGAGCGCCACTAAGGTTCCGCCAAAAATAAGTAATGAAGGCCAAAAAGCAGCAAAAGAGGAATAATCTGTTGTTTTGGTAAGCTCCCAGGCTGCAAAAAAGATCATACCGATTACACCACAACGGATGCCGCGCAAAACAGATTTAGCGATCACAGACTTCTTAAAAAATTCCATTGCTTTAGAGGCTGCCACCATCAGGATGGCAGGTGGTGTAAAAATGGCAATCGTAGAAAGTAAAGCACCAGTTATTCCTTTTACCTGAAAGCCGATAAAAGCCGCGGCAATCAGGATCGGACCCGGCATTACCTGGCTGAAAGCAATGCCATCTTTAAAAGATGTTTGCGTAACCCAATGAAATACTTCTACCACATGGTGTTGAATGATGGGAATAATTACATAACCGCCACCAAATAACATCACACTTAGTCCACCAAAAGTTTTTACAAGGTTGAAAAGACTCTTTGGATCTTCAACGGGAACGTAAAGTCCTGCAGCGAGTGTCGCAATCATCACCAACACAAGACTTGTGGTTATATAAGGAAATTTTATGCGCGCAATTTTAGGTGCATTGGCAAGGGCTTTCTTATCAGTGAAAAGAAAATAGCCAATTAATCCGAAAGTGAGCACTAAAAGGAAAGTCACATATAACCGGTAATCCCTTGGAATAAAGATGAGTCCTGCTATAGCCAGCAGTACCAGAAACAATTCAATCTTGCCTTTTACATTCTGCTTTGCCATCCGGTATGCTACGCTGATAATTACCGCCACTACAGCAGGTACAAAACCCTGGAAAAATCGTTTTACTTCAGGAATATTTCCATAAATACCATAGAGATAACTCAACATTACCATTAGCAGGAAGGATGGCAACACCACTGCTACCCCTGCAACCACAGCTCCCCACGGACCTTTTAATTTATTACCAGTATAAGCGACAACATTTACGGCTTGCGGTCCGGGAAGAAGGCTGGCCAGGGAAATACCATCCAGCATTTCTTCAGGAGTAAGCAATTTCCTTTTTCTTACGATAATACTTTCAACAACTGAAATGAGCGACATAAATCCACCGAAGCCAAGACACCCTGCTTTCAAAAAGGTGGTGAAAATGTAGAAAAAGGAAACAGGTTTCTGAATTTCTATCTCGGAGTTCAATGCCGCCTGCGGTTGTGTATCCTGGGTAGTCAAAAAGTATAGAAATCTAAGCGTTCAATGATGAATGAAATGGGTGCTATTTCTCCCACAACTGGTAGGAATGAAAAGGCCGCCAAAAATACACTTATTTATTTCAGAAGTGCAGACTGTTTTTTATTTTTTATGTATCAGAATGACCGTATTGGTTCAGCAACAACTAACCTTTTGAACTTAGTTTTAAAACAGTACCCACTTTTAAGTTATTGCACTTTGAGGCACCGTTAAGTTTCCTGATTTCATCTACCGTTGTTCCATGACGTTGGGCTATTTCCCAGAGCGTATCTCCATTCCGCGCTTTGTAATACACATAGTTGGAAGGTGCTTCAGGCTTAATAGCACCAGTGGATTTTGCAGTTGCAGTGTAAGGAGATGCAACTGTTGCCGGTTTGTTGGCAGCAATTGCCAAAGGTTCGCTTCCGGAAGGATAGATTTTTAGTTTTTGTCCTACTGTTACAGTCGTGCTTTTCAACTTATTCCAATTCCTGATTTGGGAAATGGTTACCTGGTGCTTTTCTGCAATTTTTCCGAGATAGTCTCCTTTTTTTACCGTGTAAGTAATGCTCTTTGCGGTGGTAACAGGAGTTGTTTTAGAAACAGATTGAGAAGCAGCAGTTGCTGTATTTGCCGGTTGTTTTTCATTTGCCGTATCGGCAATTGTTGAACCTGAACTTTCTATTGTTTTGGGATTGTAGAGCTTTAATTTCTCTCCCGTTTTTATAGTGGAACTGCTCAGGTTATTCCATTCTTTAATTTGAACAACACTTACCTTTTGTGAAGCAGCAATTTTATTCAAATTATCTCCCTGGCGAACGGTGTAGGTCTTTTTTACAGTTGCGCTGTTCGATTCATTTCCGGTAGCATTTTCAGCAACAGAAACTTCAGACTTTGCTGATGGTGGTGCCGGAGTAATAACTTTTTTGGTAGCAGAAGCGGTGGCTGTTGAAGTGCCGTGGCCGTTATTGATTTTAAGCTTTTGACCAACATGAATCGTAGAACTGTGAAGGTGGTTCCATTTCTTGATTTGGGTAACCGACACATGGTATTTGCCGGCGATTTTTCCAAGATTATCACCCTTGCGAACAGTATATGTAGTATTTGCGCCCGGAATATATCCTCCTTCAAAAATGCCTTTTGCATTCAATGAATACAGGATGATGGAATCTTTGCTTGCATCAAACATGGCAATGCGGTCGGTGGGCAACTTACATTCATAAGAACAAACACTTCCGCCGGGAATCACGCTGCATTTAAGTCCGGGATTTAAAAATTTAAATTCTTCCATGCTTAAGCCGGTATACTTTGCAATCTGGTCGCAGGACATTTTATCGCTTACTGTAACACTGGTAATCGGCTCAAAGCTGTATTTCGGATAGTCAGGAGAAAGATCATGCAATTCATAGTACGTCATCACATAAACGGCCGCAATAAAGGCAGGCACATAGTTTCGGGTTTCACGCGGTAAATAATTACGGATTTCCCAAAAAGTATTGCCACCGGATAATGAAATAGCACGGTTCACATTGCCCGGACCACAATTGTAGGAAGCAATGGCCAGCAGCCAATCGCCATATACATCATACATGCTTTTCAGGTATTGTGCTGCACCTTCGGTTGAACGGATAATGTCCTTTCGTTCATCCACATAAGAATTAATATTCAGTCCATACTGCTTTGCTGTACCATACATGAATTGCCACATTCCTGTTGCGCCCACGCGGGAAACGGCGTGTGGATTCAGTGCTGATTCAATGATGGAGAGGTATTTTACCTCAGGCGGAACACCATATTGTGCAAATACCTGGTCGAAAATCGGGAAATAAATCTTACTCAGTCCAAGCATTCTCGACACCTGTTCACGCCGGTTGAGCACGTACAGGTTGATGTATTTTTTTACCTCCTCATTATACGTTAAGGTCACCGGTGTTACCATGGCACCCAACCTTGCGCGGTAAATGGAGTCCTCGTACAATGGGACGTCCACGTTGGCGAAGGAAACTTTTGGTTCCTGCATGCTATCTGATACAGCCAACTCATTATCCACCTCGTTAAGGGAGTCATTGCTTTCAAACTGATCGGGCAAAAGCTGTGGTTCCGGCAACACAGGTTCATTCGTATGAACCCATGGTGGTTGCTGCGCAAAGGCAACATTGATCTGAAGGACTAAGCAGCTAAAGGCGAAGAGAAAAGCTGCAAAGATTTTTTTAAAGAGGTCGTTCTTCGTCATTACGAGGTTTTAATTACATCTATAGTGAGGGAAAATTTGCTGCAAAATACGGAAATTATTACCGGAAAGGGAATGACGTTGGCATTTTTCCGGCTGCTTTAACACCTGATTAACGAGTTTATTGTTCAGGTAATTCAAAAGGAAACTCTTCATTACTAATCAGTTAAAATATCAGGAAGCACCTCAGATTGATATCTTCATCACGGCTTTCCTGATTTACGGTCTTGGTTTTTAAGGATTATGGTATCGTAAATTTTTTCATGAGGTATTCTGAAAAGGCAAACAATTCACTTTCGTTAAAGCGTGCGGACATTACCTGAACACCAAATGGTAACCCATTTTCATCTTTGCCCAATGGCAAGGAGATGGCAGGAATTCCTGATAAGTTAGCCTGCACCGTAAAAATATCGGCAAGAAAAGATTGTACGGGATCGTTTCCTGATGCACCTATTTTAAATGCGGCAGCAGGTGTGGTGGGCAGTATGATGAAATCGTGCTCACTAAGTATTTTTTCGGTTGATTCAAGTATCAGTCTGCGGACTTTTTGCGCGCGGCTGTAGAAGGCATCGTAGTAGCCGGCACTCAGGACAAATGTGCCGAGCATGATGCGGCGCTTCACTTCCTTTCCAAATCCTTCCGACCGGTTTTGCCTGTAGAGTTGCTGAAGATCCTGCGCATTTTTCTGACGATATCCGTACCTGATGCCATCATATCGGGCGAGATTAGCAGATGCTTCGGCAGTAGTGAGCACATAATAAGCGGGAACGAGATAATCCAGGTATGGAAATGAAACGGGAGCAACGTCATGTCCAATGGATTTCAGTTGATCGAAAAAACCATCCATCCAAAATCGGATAGAAGCATCCACTTTTTCATGCGTTGAAACTTCCGGCAGGCAGGCAATCAAGTATTTTTCTTTTGGTTGCAGTTTTTTTGAATACGCCTCCACTGTTTTAGATGCAACGGTACTGTCATATTCATCTGGTCCTGCCATTATTTCAAGCAACAAGGCTGCATCAGTTATATTATGGGTAAGCGTTCCGATCTGATCGAAAGAGGATGCATAAGCGACTAATCCATATCTGGAAATCCGGCCATAAGTTGGTTTCATCCCCACCAAGCCGCAGAAGGAAGCAGGTTGACGGACTGAACCACCAGTGTCACTTCCGAGTGCTGCCAGACACATATTCATTTGAACAGAAACTGCAGCGCCACCAGATGAACCTCCCGGAACCCTTGATGAATCGAAGCCATTTAAAACATTTCCGAAAGCAGAGTTTTCATTCGAAGAGCCCATCGCAAATTCGTCACAATTGGTGCGGCCGATTATAATGGCATCTTCCTGCAAAAGGCGTTCAACCGCAGTTGCTGTGTAGAGAGCAGTAAAGGATTCCAGCATTTTGCTGGCGGCAGATACTTTATGATTTTTATAGCAGAGAACATCTTTGATGGAGATCACCATACCGGCTAATTTTCCGGCTGTGCCATCTTTTAATTTCTGATCAATAACAGTTGCCTGTTCGATTGCTTCTTCTTCAAATACTTCAATAAAAGCATTTAAATTTTTGTGAAGATGGATATTTGTGAGATAATGCTGCACCAGTTCAGTGCAGGAAACAGCACCACTTTTCAGATCAAGCTGAATAGTTTCGAGCGAAGAATAAAACATAGCGGTGATCTGAAACTGCGAAAAGCAGTTTATGCGGGACGGTCTTTTTTATCGGCTTCTTTCATTCCGTCTTCCAACTCCTGTTGCACATTTGCTTTTGCACTGTTGAATTCACGGATTCCTTTACCAATACCCCGCATCAGCTCGGGAATTTTTTTGCCACCAAAGAGCAGCAGGATTGCGAGAAAAATCAATATCCATTCACTGCCGCCGGGCATGCTGATTAAAAAGAGAGGTTCCATCGATTTTGCATTTAAGGCCGTAAAAGTACTTGAAATATCGGAAAGTGATTTGAATGATTGGGAGGTCAGGGCAGGCCGGGAAGTGTGCTTGCTTTTTATTCAAATCGAAGGTTGATTAATTTTTTGGGGCAGGAGCAGCAGGTCCTGGCTTCGTGCCTCTTTCCTGGTGCATATCCTTGAGTAAGGAAATTTTAAAAAGCTGTTCGGCGCGGTACAGCTTGGCCACTTTTTTAACCGGCAAAATTTTCTTGAATTCATTGTTGTAGCGCTTTGCAATATCAAGTTCCTTTTGTCTTGAAATGAATTCATTTTCAATCACCTTATTTACCTGTTCATCAGTATAGCTGTCGAAGTTGATTTTGGCAGACAGCAATTCTGTTACACGCTCTTTCTTAAGTGTTTCCACTTCATCACGGTATTTATTGTAAACGGGCCAGAAGACCTGTGCTTCTTCGGGTGTGAGTTGCATCTCATTGGTATAGAAACCGATGCGGCGTGCTTCCACATCGTCTTTCCTATCCTGTGCAACAAGAGGTTGTGCCATCACGGATGTGATCGAAAGCAAACAAAAACAAAAAAATGTGGCGGAAGTAGCCAGGCGATTGACAGACATTCGGGTTAACATGGTTATTTGATTTATGTCAGATTTGATCAAGGTATGCATCATCAATTTCAATAACATCTATTAAGGAAGGATCAGTGGAAGTGGCGGTTGAACCGGTAGTTGCATCATATTCAATCAGTAATTGCACGATCGCGTCGTCATCGATATCTGAAACATTCATCATCAGGCTGCTTTCTTCATCAGTCGTTATTGCTATTTGTTCCTGAACAAGTTGATCTGATTGCTGATGCTGGTAATTGTACACCAGGATGGAGCTGAAAAAAAGAATAGCGATAGATGCAGCAGCGAGCCAAACGCTTCGTGACGGAAGCCGGCGGATAACCGGAGAAGACTGTTTCTTAATTCTCGAAAGAATAGTCTCAGGTAACATTTCAAAATAAGATGCAGGCAGTTCAAATGGCTGATCAGTTGCAGAAGCAACGAGGGGAGAAAAAATTTCTTTTCCTGAAATGGCAGCTAAGATGCTTTCTTCTGCTTCCGTAAAATAATTTTCTGAAGTATAGAAAGGATGCTCACGCGACAAACTTGCGAGGTAAGGTGACAGTGATTTTAGTTCTTCTGTTATTTCGTTTCTTGACTTCATGGTTCTATTTATCTTCTATAATCCTCATTCCCGGCCCTCTCTCAAATTAAAAACCGCTAAAAACATTTATCTATTTAAAACAGTTCCGGGTTCTATCATAGCCGTTTGTGAAGACAAAACGCCCCCCTCGCCGTTGGCTGTGTCTTCACAGCCAACTTCAGTAACCCATCTCAACTTATTAAATGATTTTTAAACGCTAAAGGCACCGACATCATGCTACCGGATTTATTTTCCTCCAGTTCGTGATTGCACCTCTTGACTTTTCTCATCAACTTTAGTTTAAATGCATCCGGTAAAAACATTATTGATGATCGAGCATGTATTTCTCCACTTTTTTAACTGCATGGTGATAGCTGGCCTTCAATGCACCGACTGATGTATCAAGCATGCCGGACATTTCTTCGTAAGGAATTTCATCGTAATAGCGCAGTTGAAACACAAGCCGTTGTCTTTCAGGTAAGGAGAGAATGGCTTCCTGCAAATGCATTTGAATATTATTGCCATTGATGAAATTTCCTGAATGTAATTTTTCCATTAAAGAATCTGCTTCCTCAGGAATTGGCAATAATCCTTTGCGTTTCTTCTTATCTAAATAAGTGAGGGTGATGTTGGTGGCGATGCGATAGAGCCAATAAATGATTTTTGATTCACCACGAAAGCCTGACAAACTGTTCCACGCCCTGATAAAGGTGTCCTGCACGAGGTCGTTGGCATCATCATGATCGATCACCATTCGCCTGATGAACCAGTATATTTTTTTCTGATCGCGCTTTACCAGCCAGGTAAATGCAAGTTCCCGCTTTTCCGCCATGCGAAAAGCCGCAAGAATCTCTTCGTCTGTTACAGTGTCCTCTCTGTGCAAAGTATGTCCAGGAAGCAAGCTATTGGTGGTCGGTTGCAGTTCTCAAAAATAAAAGCTGAAGAATAGCTGCTTCCGTTTCTATCTGTCAGCTTTTTTTCTTCCTGTTGACGGCCTGGTGTGCGGCCACTACGATATGTGGTGTATCAATTCCATATTTCACCAGCAGTTCTTCGGGCTTTCCGCTTTCTCCAAAAGAATCATTCACAGCTACCATTTCCATCGGAACCGGTTGATGACGTGCCACCACACCTGCTATCAAATCTCCCAATCCGCCAAAAATCTGGTGTTCTTCCGCAGTTACCGCGCAGCCCGTTTTGGAAACAGAAGCGATGACTGCCTTTTCATCCAATGGTTTAATGGTATGAATATTTATCACTTCCGCTTTGATTCCTTCGCCAGCGAGCATACGCGATGCTTCAATCGCTTTCCAAACCATATGCCCTGTTGCAAAGATGGATACATCACTTCCTGAAATAAGCAGTTGTGCTTTTCCAATCTGTAATGGTTCGCTTTCTGAAGTGAAATTAGCCACTTTCGGCCGACCGAAACGAAGGTAAACCGGACCCACATGATCCGCGATGGCAAGTGTAGCCGCTTTGGTTTGATTGTAATCACAAGGAACAATCACCGTCATGCCCGGCAACATGCGCATGAGGCCGATGTCTTCGAGAATCTGGTGCGTGGCACCATCTTCACCCAAAGTTAGACCTGCATGTGACGCACAGATCTTTACATTTTTTCCGGAGTACGCAATGGACTGACGAATCTGATCGTACACACGTCCGGTGGAGAAATTGGCAAATGTTCCGGTGTAAGGAATTTTTCCGCCGATGGTAAGTCCTGCTGCAATGCCCATCATGTTTGCTTCCGCAATACCAACCTGAATAAATCTTTCAGGAAATTCTTTGATGAATGCATCCATACGAAGAGAGCCTGCAAGATCCGCGGTTAAAGCAACCACCTTCGGATTTTTCCTGGCCACTTCTACAAGCCCTGCGCCGTAGCCGCCCCGGGTTTCTTTTTGGTCTTTGTCACTGTATTGGTCAGTCATGGTGAGTAGTGAGTAGTGAGGAAAAGTCGTGAGTCGTGAGTCCTTAGTCGTTAGTTAGTCTTTAGTCTTTAGTCTTTTAGTCTTTTAGTCTTATGTCTTTTTGGTCTTCAGTGGCCGGTTACAACTTCAACTGCGCCGATTCGCCGCTTTTGATACGAAAGGTTTTGGTGATGGAATCGTTTGTTTTCTTAGATGATTTCGGGCGATAGATGACAATGTATTCGCCGGCCTGCAAACCTACCAATTCGTTGGACAAATTTTCATTGAGGGTGTAAATTTTTTCCAACTGACCATTGTCGTTGATAAAAACAGACCCGTATCCGGGATAAGTTTTTGAAATGTTGAGGAGCCCGGGCACATCAATTTTCACGGTAGTGGTAGAACTTTGGGTAACCGCAACATTTTTGATTTGCAACCTCGGAAGCGTGAGCACTTCGAGGTCATAACTTCCTGATAAGTATTTGGAAGTTGTGTTCATGTCCTGTACCATCACGGTTTCATTGCTGCCGGATTTGCGGATGATGCATTTTATTTTACTGTTCAGATTGTTGTTGACCGTGCTGCTGCTGAGCGCCACATTCAGAAATCCCTGTGAAGCCGGAATGCTGATCTCCTGGTTTTTTTTCTCAGCAAATTCCAATTCTTTTTTTTCTATGGGCGGCGTTGTATGAATCACCATATTATACGTAACCACCGGATCCAACTGCAACGTATCCGGAACGCCACGATAATTAAGCGTGTGGTAAAAATTGTATTTCACTTCACCGTTTGTTGCTTCATAAAAAGTCATGTCGACATCAGTTTCCAAAGGATTGCCTGCTGCATCGAGCAGGTTCACACGAACTGACGCGGAAGAAAGCAAACGTTCCACTACGGATTTCATAATGCCACGGAGTGCCTCGGGATTTTGTGCATTGAAATAATTGCCGATACAATCCATCGAGGATTTTGCGCCGGGATCGAGATTCAAACCAATCACAAACGGCTTGAGGAATATATGCTGCTGCTGCATTTTTAAGGAAACAGCACAAGGATCACCATCACATGATTCCTCACCATCTGTTACTAAGAGTATGATATTTCTCCCTGAGGCATCAACAGGAAAATCACCTCCTCCATTTTCAATCGAACGTGCCAGCGGTGTAATTCCTTTCGGATGAATTGCATTCAACATATTCCGGATGGGCACTGCATTGGCCGGCGCAAAAGCCACTTCCAGCTTCGTATCGTTGCAGTCATTTTCTGTGTTGATGGTTTGATGCCCGTAGACGCGCAAAGCTGTTTCAACATTTGGAATGGATTGAAGAGAATCAGCAATCTCTGAAATAATGGAACGCGCGATTTCCATCTTCGTTTTTCCTTCCCATGGATTGAGCATGCTGAAAGAAGCGTCTAACACAAAAAGAATTCTTGTGACAGATTGATTGCCGGTATTTTTTTCTGTTGAAGAAGTTGGCGCAGGTTTTTTGTTTTGTGAAAAACAAAAACCGGAACAAAGTAAAAATGATGTCGTGCATAAAAGTGCAAAGCACAAACACGCAGGTTTGAAAAACCTTTCTCGCTTCCTGTTTTTATGTAGGCGTAGCACAATCATAGTTTCACCATGGTTGTTTTTCCGGAGGAGATTTGCACGGGATATTCTTTTGTCTTTGCTGACTGTTTTCCTTTATCGGGCCTGAAAATGACCACATAACTTCCCGGTTGCAATGCAATGGTTTTAGTGGAGGACAACTTCGTGAAGTCCCACACTTTCTGCAGGTTTTTTTCCTGTTTTACTAATACACTTGCTACACCTGCTGCTGATGGACTCACCGACAAAGTGCCGGTTCTCGGAATTTTTATAGAAGTCGTTTTTGCTTCATCCAACTGAACATCGTGCATGATGATGCGCGGCAAGGTGAGAATTTCCAGATCGTATTTGCCGACGAGATATTTCTGCAAACGGTTGATATCCTGCACAGCCATCAGTTCTGTTTTTCCTGCTTCACGCACTAAGCAAGGCGCACTTGGATTGGTTGGCGATGTGGTTTCCCATTTCAGCTCAAGTGTTCCCTGTGGCACATCGGCGGCAATGGTATTGTGAATGCCTTTCACCAGTTCAATATCTTTTTTAATTACCGGTGGAATACTGTGAACCAATAAATCGTAATGTACCTCAGGATCGAGTATCAGCGTATCCGGATTTCCCTTTGCATTGAGTGTATGAACGAAATTGTATTTCACTTTTCCCGATAGGTGATCGTACAGTGAAAGCTCCACATTTGTTTCTGAAGGAATGCCAAACGCATCGAGTAAATTGATTTGAGCAGTGGTTGCATTGAGTGCCCTGGAGATCACCACGTTCATGATACCGGCGAACATATCATCTTGTTGTACATCGTAGAAGGCACCGGCACATTCAAATTTTTTCTTTATAGAATCGCTGAGGCCGAGACCGATGATAAATGGTTTGAGCACAATTCCTTTTTCCGCCATTTGCGAAGCCACGCTGCAGATATTTCCGTTGCAGGTTTCATTACCATCGGTAATCAGCACAATGGAATTGTTCGACAATGAATCTGTTGGAAAATCGCTGATGGATTGCATCAACGTGTATTCAATGGGAGTTTGTCCCTGTGCTTTTATTTCCTCTAATCGCTTTGCTACTGCAGCGCCATTATTTTTCCCGAAAGGAATTTCAAGCCTGGTGTCTTTGCAGTTGTTAGCGGATCGTGGCGACTGGTGACCGAATACACGCACTGCAAATTCTACATTCGGATTCGCTTTTGAAATGCTGTCGATGGTATGAATCAGCATTTGTTTGGACAGCACAAACTTTGTTTGTGTTGGCGTATTTGAAGAAGTGTTTTTCAGTGAACCCTTCATGCTGCCGGAAGCATCAAGCACAAACAATATCCTGTTTGTTTTAGCCCTGTAAAGTGCTGACTCCTGCGAAAAGGCGGAGCATGATATTGCAAGCAGCAGAAAACAAAACAAAGCACTCCGGCGATATCCTTGTTTTTTATTGGAGCTGCTTTTCAATGCGTTTTATTTCAGGTTTCAGTTTGCCAAATACACTTAAACGTTTGCAGAAAGTAATTTATGCGTTGCAAACAACCCGTCGCTAATAATCAACCATCGTTAAGGGAAGCTGTTCCAATGCTTTCGCAAGCTGTTCATCGTTTGGTGCAACACCATGCCATTCGTGCTTGTTCATCATGAAATCCACGGGATAACCCATGGCAGTCTTCATCAGAATGACAATAGGTTTACCATGGCCGGTCATTGATTTTGCTTTGTTAAGCACCGACACAACTTCTTCCATATTGTTACCATTCATATCGAGCGTAGTCCAGCCGAATGCTTTGAATTTTTCATTCAGATCGCCGAGTCCCATCACCTTGTTGGTGGGGCCATCAATCTGCTGTCCGTTCCAATCCACTGTGCTGATGAGGTTATCTACTTTTAAATGAGCTGCGGACATGATTGCTTCCCAGTTCTGGCCTTCATCCAGTTCTCCATCGCCATGTAAGGAGAACACGAGGTGCGGATCGCCGTTAAGACGCTTGGCCAACGCGGCACCAATGGCAACGGACATGCCTTGTCCGAGTGAGCCGGATGCCACACGAATGCCGGGCAAATGTTCATGCGTGGTAGGATGCCCCTGCAGGCGCGAGTTGAGCTTGCGGAAAGTGTACATCTCTTCCAGTTCAAAATAACCGGAACGTGACAGCACGCTGTACCAGACCGGTGAGATGTGACCATTGGAGAGGAAGAAAATATCTTCATCATGACCATCCATTTTAAAGTTGCGGTCATGCTTCATGATTTCAAAATATAAGGCGGTAAAGAAATCAGCGCAACCGAGGGAGCCGCCCGGGTGACCGGACTGGCAACCATGCACCATGCGCAGGATATCTCTTCTTACCTGGGAAGCAATATTTTTCAAATCGTCAATTGAAGCCATTCAGTTTTTTTTAGAAGCGTCAAAAATAACAGAAATAGTGCTTCGCGTTGAAATTTATTCTGTGAAATTCATCAAGGTATAGTCATCGGATGACTTGCCCGGACTTAACTTAATGACATTATTCTCAAGCAAAGTGGTTGCGTACGGACAGGTCGCGACCTGTCCGTACACAGCCGATGAAGGTTTTCATTAGCCGGCAGATTGTCCCCGGGATAATTGCTATTCGAACCTGAATATTAGCCAAAAAAACAGATCAATTTCATTTGCTGATATGAATAATTATCACGTAATTTTAATATTCATGAACCTTATATGCTAATTAAATAAATACACCATCTGTTTTCTAAAATAATATCACCATGAAAAAAATTGCTACCAAATTGAACAGTTCTCTTTTATGCATTGCATTATTCTTCCTGAGCTTTTTGTTTACCCTTCCTGCTTCAGCGCAATGGGAACAAACAGCCGGACCGGAAGGCATCACCATCAACGTGTTTTATAATTATGGCAATTACGTGTTCTCCGGATCGGATGCCAAAGGTGTATTCCGTTCTGATGATCACGGACTCAACTGGATTCCCGCGAATGCAGGACTGGAAAATTCCGCCATCTTCTCTTTTACAATTACTCTTGACGGACGGAATTTTTCACCGGGCATTTACATCGCGCAACTGAAGGTGGATGATACTTTGAAGCTGATTAGGATGGTGGTGGAGAGGTGATGTTATTTTTGAAAAAATGGGGCACATACTTAATTGGTTGTTAAGTGCTGCATTTTGACTTGCAATGTGTCCGGATAATTCCAATCAAATTTAATAAATGGGGTAAACCGTCGGTTCAGTTCTTCTGATCATCTTATAAGGTTTATTCAGAATTCCTGCCCTCGGCTATCCGATTTGTAAATGTATCTTCGCCCCCGAAAATTTTTCTCTTGCATCCATTAGTTAAGAAACTGGCACAGCAAACTGCCATTTACGGACTCTCCAGCATATTGGCCCGCTTTCTTAATTATGCATTGGTTCCTATTCAAACGCGTGTTTTTCATCCGGATCAGTTTGGGGTGGTCACCCAGTTTTTTGCCTACACGGGTTTTCTCAATATCCTTTTTACTTACGGAATGGAAACGGCTTTTTTCCGTTATGCCAGTCACAAAGAAGATCAGAAGCAGGTATATGATACCGGACTTGCCTCAATGATTTTTACGTCGTGCATGTTTGCTGCCATCATCATTTTGTTTCGTTTTCCGATTGCAGATCTCATGCAGTTCAGCGGGCACACTGAGTATGTGACCATGCTGGCGCTGATACTTGCATTGGATGCCTTGGTCACCATTCCGTTTGCCAGGCTGCGCCAGGAAAACAGGCCGCTGCGGTTTGCCACTTTTAAAATCATCAGCATCAGCATCAATGTGATCCTGAATGTTTTTTTCCTGATTGTTTGTCCGTGGATTTTGAGCAACGCTTCATTTGCATCGCTTCATCCATTCATCAACATGGTGTATCAGCCGGCATTCGGCGTTGGATACATCTTTATTGCCAACCTGGTGGCAAGTGCGTTTACGGTTTTGGTGATGGGACAATATTTTTTCATCCGTCACTGGCACATCAATACCAGGCTGCTGAAAGAGATGTTGCGATACACCTGGCCGCTGATTATTGTAGGCCTTGCCGGCATGGGCAATGAATTATTGAGCCGTGTTCTGCTCACGCGGCGCTGGAATGGAAGCTACGATGAAGCCATTCATGCATTGGGTGTTTTTGGAGCTTGTTATAAGATGTCGCTGCTGATGACCTTGTTTGTGCAGGCGTATCGCATGGCGGCAGAACCTTTCTTTTTCGGTGAATCAAAAAAGCTGAATCCACAGCTCACCTATGCGCGCACGATGAATTATTTCGTGATCTTTTGCGGTTTCATCTTTCTGCTGGTGGTGTTGTTCATCGATTTTTTCAAGAAGATATTTATGAGCGCTGAATATTTTGATGGTGTGCGTGTAGTGCCTGTTTTATTGCTCGCCAGCTTCTTCCTCGGTGTTTATTATAACCTGACCATCTGGTATAAGCTCACGAATAAAAATTTCGCAGGGTCTCTCATTGCATTCGGCGGACTGCTCATCACGCTCATCTTAAACTGGTGGTGGATACCTTTGTATGGATATTATGGATCTTCCTGGGTTACTTTTATCTGTTATGGCGGCATGATGGTGGTGTCGTATTTTCTTGGGCAGAAATATTATCCGGTGCCGTATGATGTACTGCGATTCATTGTGTATGTAGGATTGGCGGTTGGTTTTTATTTCCTGCATGAGCAATTAGTGATGCTGCTGCCTGACTCTCTTGTCTTTCTCAATTATCTTTTGGCCTTCCTGATCCTGGGAGCTTATATCGGGTTGGCGTATCTTTTTGAAACGGGGAAGGTGAAGGTGTTTAAGGCGATTCAGTGAAATACTGTTTCATCCATTTTAGAAAAAAATAGTGAGGACGTTGATAGAACTACCAGAACTGGAAGTTCTATCTTACTTCGTTACCATCGTGTGTGTCTTCACACACGATTTTTTAATTAAAAATCATTCAAGAGAGACAACATTATAAGAAAGCTCCTTCGATAAAGCAATACCGTCTGCAAATTGTAAGGAGGTTCCTATTGTATGACTTTATGGGAGATGGCGTCGCCGTTTTTCAATGCACCAGCTTTGATACAGCAATACTATCTGTTTGTTGTAAGGAGATTCCTCCTGAATGACTAAGAGAAGATCTATGTCTCCGTTTAGAAAAGCAGCATTTATCTGCAAAAACATGCAGTCCCATTTCGTTTATTTATCTGCGTGTAATTCCGTGCATCGTAGCAATTACATTCGCGGGAATTATGCAGAAGAACCTCCTGAGATAAGGCAATACCGTCTGCAAATTGTAAGGAGGTTCCTATTGTATGACTTTATGGGAGATGGCGTCGCCGTTTTTCAATGCACCAGTTTTGATACAGCAATACTATCTGTTTGTTGTAAGGAGGTTCCTCCTGAATGACCAAGAGAAGATTGGTGTCTCCGTTTAGAAAAGCAGCATTTATCTGCAAAAACATGTAGTCCCATTTCGTTTATTTATCTCCGTGTAATTCCGTGCATCCGTGGCAATTAATGTTTGTTGTAAGGAGGTTCCTCCTGAATGACCAAGAGAAGATTGGTGTCTCCGTTTAGAAAAGCAGCATTTATCTGCAAAAACATGTAGTCCCATTTCGTTTATTTATCTCCGTGTAAATCCATGTTTCCGCGGCATTTACACCCGAATTCCCATTTCTGAAAAGGATGGTTAACTTTGCCGCCCCATGAAAGTAAAGGTCATCAATCACTCTCCACATTCTTTGCCTGCTTACGAGACTGCCGGCTCAGCCGGACTTGATTTGCGTGCCTGGCTGAACGAAGTTGTTGAACTGAAACCATTGGAGCGAAAACTCATTCCGACCGGATTATTTATTGAGTTGCCTTCCGGATACGAAGCCCAGATACGACCAAGAAGCGGTTTGGCAGCTAAAAAAGGACTGACTTTATTGAATACGCCCGGCACCATCGATTCCGATTACCGCGGAGAAATAAAGATCATTCTGGTAAACCTGTCTGATGTTGCGCAACAAATAGAAAACGGTGAAAGGATTGCACAAATGATTATAGCAAAGTATGAAAGGATAGAATGGCAGTTGACGAATGAGCTGGAAGCTACAGACCGTGGAGCCGGAGGATTTGGGCACACGGGCCTGAAGTAGTAAAATAAAAAAGGATCACGAAGAAAAGATGAGCATAATTAAAACTTCACGATAGCAGAATAACAATTGCGATTTGCTGATCGTGATTTTGAAAGGTTATTGACAACCATAACCGTTAAATAATTTTTGAACCAAGCAAGAAATTAGTTAAGCATGAGAGTAATTGTTCCAATGGCCGGAATGGGTAAAAGGATGCGGCCACATACACTTACCACCCCAAAGCCCTTGATTCCAGTGGCCGGTAAACCTATTGTTCAGCGGCTGGTAGAATACCTGGCTGAAATGTGCGAAGACAAGATTGAGCACATTGCATTCGTGGTAGGTGACTTTGGAAAAGAAGCAGAGAAAGGTTTGTGCAAGATCGCAGAAGACCTTGGCGCCAAATGTTCCATTCATCACCAGGAAGAAGCGTTGGGCACCGCTCACGCCATACTATGTGCGAAGGAACATTTAAAAGAACATGTGATTATCGCATTCGCCGACACCTTGTTTTATGCGGACTTTAAAGTGAATGAAGATGCAGATGGTGTGATCTGGGTTCAGAAAGTAGAGAACCCGCAACAGTTTGGTGTGGTGAAACTGGCTCCTGAAGGTCACATTACAGAGTTCATTGAAAAATCGCCTGTCCTTGTTTCAAACCTCGCGATCATTGGTATTTATTATTTCCGCGATGGTGAAAACCTGAAGCATGAACTGCAATATTTGCTGGATCATGATATAAAGGAAAAAGGTGAATACCAGCTCACGACAGCCATGGAGCACATGAAGAATAAGGGGCTGAAGTTGTTTCCTGGTGAAGTGGCGCAATGGCTCGATTGCGGGAATAAAGACGCAACTGTCGACACCAATAAGCAGGTGCTTGAACACGAAAAAAACAAACGGCTGATTGACAAATCGGCGCTGATCGAAAATTCTACGATCATTCCGCCAACTTATATTGGTCCGGATGTGGTTATAAAAAATTCCGTGATAGGCCCACACGTTTCTATAGGGGGAAAAACGGTAATTGAAAATTCCATCCTCAAAAATTCCATCATCCAATCAAATTCCCGCATTAAAAACCGGTTGATACAAAATTCGATGGTAGGAAACCACGTTTCACTCACCGGCCGTATGGAAGAAGTGAGCGTGGGAGATTATTCGGTCGATAACTGACAAACATTTTTTCATCAGGTACCGGCGAAGTTCAGGAAACACAGCTTGTAATCGAACCTGTTCAATTTATCATTGCATTTACAGAGAATTCATCCTAAAAATAAGGCTATGAACAGTAATGCAGTTCGATCAAACAGACCCTGAAATTGCGATTCATTTTTTGTACGTAGGTTTGAGGTTTATTATAGGTTGGTTTAAATTTTAAAGATGAAATTAAAATCATATATTCAGTTAATTATGCTGCTTGCACTGGTCCTCGTGCAGGTTTCCTGTTCAACTTCGAAGAACGGTACTTCTTCAGTTCTTGGCGATGGTATTGGTGCTTCGAAAACAGTAGTAATAGATGAATCGAAAAAGCGCGAAGCAGAAGCGAAGCTGATCGAAGCGAAGAAGATGGAAATTCTGAGCGATGAACAGGCAGCGCTTAACCTTTATAAAGAATGTATCCGGCTCGATCCTGAAAATGACGCTGCATATTACAGTGCGGCGACTATTCTTTTTAACCAGAAGCAATACCAGGATGCATTGGGATTTGTGTCGGAAGCTGTAAAAATCAGTCCGGGCAATTCGTGGTATCTTGATCTTTACGGAACGTTGCTGGGCGGAATCGGAAATTATAAGGAAGCTATCAAAGTATATCAGCAGATGGTGCAGCTTGATCCCGACAACACGGATGCGTGGTTTAACTGGGCATTTTTCCTCGATCAGAGCAAACAAACGGAAGAAGCGATCAATGTATTCAATAAAATTGAAGCACGCTTCGGTGTGAATGAAGATATTTCTATTGAAAAAGAAAAGTTGTGGCTGAAGCTCGGCAAGGTGGATAAAGCGGCGGTTGAATTGAAAAACCTGATCGCGGCATTTCCAGACGAACCGAGATATTATTCCTTGCTGGTAGATATGTATATGTCGAACAAGATGGAGGACAAAGCCTTTGAAGTATTGCAGCAGATGATCAGTATTGATCCTGACAATCCAAGAGCGAACCTTGTAATGGCCGACTACTATCGTAAAAACGGGGAAGAACAAAAATCATTTGAAGCACTCAAACGTGCTTATGCAAATCCTGATCTTGATGCCGCGATAAAAATTTCATTACTGGCTTCCTTTCTGCCGATGATGCAAACAGACACCGTTAAAAAATCTGAAGCACTTGAATTGGGAAAATTGCTCGTGAGTGTTCATCCAAATGATCCGATGGCGCATGCATTAATGGGTGATATTCTTTACCAAAATGATGAAGTGAACGGGGCATTGAATGAATACAGGAAATCGCTCGAGATCGACAACAGTAAGTTCCTGGTATGGCAACAGGTGATGCTGATTTACGATCGTGAACAAAACCGTGATTCGTTGCTGGCAGTCAGCGAACGGGCGATGGATTTGTTTCCTGATCAGAACATGGCCTACTACTTTAACGGTTATGCAAACATGCAACTGAAAAAATATGAGGCAGGCATCGCTTCCATGGGAAAAGCAATTGCGATGGGTTCGGAAGACAAGCAGTTCATTGCACAACTTTATTCTTCGATGGGTGATGCTTATTACAGCCTGAAAAACTCTTCGGCCTCTGATAGTTGTTATGATCTTGCCCTGATTTTTGATCCTCAAAACGCTTATGTGCTGAATAATTACAGCTATTATCTTTCGTTGCGCAGCACGAAGCTCGATGAAGCGAAGAAGATGGCGGAACGCGCGAATAGCATTGCACCAAACACAGCAGCCTATGAAGACACTTACGGATGGGTGTTGTTTAAGCTTGGCGAATATGAAGAAGCAAAAAACTGGATCGACAAATCTTTGAAAAACGGATCAGGCGACGATGGAACGGTGCTGGAACATTATGGCGACGTGCTGTACAAATTAGGTGATGTGAATGGCGCTGTTCAATACTGGATGAAAGCAAAGGAAAAAAATGTGGATTCAGACTCGATTGATAAGAAGATTGCAGGCCGGAAATTATATGATTAAATTTTTTTTTGCTGCTATAGCGTGCATCATAATATTGGCCGGTTGTAAAACAACATCTAAAGTTACAACAGCATCAAAACAAAGCGATGTTAAAAACAATGCTTCGCAGGCAATGCTGGACAGCCTGGAAAAACATGCTTTTCGTTTTGAATGGTTTACCGGAAAGGCAAAAGTTGAAATCCTCCAGGGAACAGATAAAACTGAATTTACCGCCAACTTAAGAATCAGGAACGACAGCGCCATCTGGGTTTCCATTTCTCCTGCACTCGGACTGGAAGTGGCACGGGTGCTGCTGACCAAAGATTCCATCCGCATAATTGACCGATTGAACAATGATTATGACAGTAAGGATTATCATTTCTTCAAAACGTTCACCTCATTTCCTATCACGTATGATGTAGTTCAGGATTTGATTGAAGGAACACCTTTGTTTATCAATAACCGGGAATTTAATGTTGACAGAACGGATTCAACTTACTCCTTGAAATGGGAACAGTCATCACAAACCAATTTGATTCTACTCGATCATAAATTTCTCGAGAAGAAGCAAACTGTCACCGACAGTACAACAGCAAGCATGAATATTATTCAGCAACAGTATGATATACCATACACTTCTGCGTTTTCGTTGTGGAGAAAAATTGAATTGATCCGTCCTCAACAGATGCAGATCGTAATTACCTTTAGCAAAATTAAAATCAACGAACCTGTTAAGTTGCCTTTTACTGTAAAGGATTAACAGTCAACTTCTATAATTAATGATCACCACAATTTTTTATGAACGAAAAAATGCGCATTACCGGACATTGAATGCCGCAGCGCGTTTTTTGTTTCCAGACTGTTTATTGACTGTAGCTAAAATGGCAACGGTGTTTTTTCTGTTGTTGACGGTGAGTTTCTCAGCTTCTGCTCAATCGAGCAAGGACGACCTTGAAAAGAAAAAAGAACAGCTGCTGAAAGAAATCGAGACGATGCAGCAGCAACTCGATCAAACAAAAAAATCAAAGAATGCAAACCTGGGACAGCTCACGGCATTGAAAAAGCAAATTGGCGCGCGTGAAAAACTGATTGGAAATTACAACAGCCAGATCAGCCAGATTGACAAAGAGCTGACTGCAAAAGTCCGCACGGTGCGTGCATTGGACCGCGACCTTGATACGCTAAGAGTCAATTATGCCAATATGGTTTACTATGCTTACAAGCACAGGAGCGCTTATGATAAATTACTTTTCCTTTTTTCGGCGAAGGATTTTAATGATGCATTTATAAGGTTGAAATATATCAAACGCTATAGTGCTTATCGCCGGATGCAGGCAGATTTGATTCGTACGACTCAGAAAGATCTGTCAAAAAAAATGACGCAATTGAAAGCGCAGCGCACGGAGAAAAAGCAAGTGCTGTCGGAACAGGAAGAACAGAAGAAAAAACTAGCAAAAGAAAAAGCGGCGAAGGATAAGCTGGCTAAAACATTCAGCAGCCAGGAGAAAACATTGAAGACGGCGTTAGCAAAAAAGAAAAAGGAACAGGATCAGTTAAAGAAGCAAATTGCTGATCTGATTCGAAAGGAAATTGAAGAATCGAAAAAGAAAAACGGAACCGCTTCGGGTAAAACCACTACCGCTTCATCACTCGGATTAACTCCGGAAGCCGCCGCGCTCTCCGCAAGTTTTGCATCCAACCAGGGCAAGCTTCCATGGCCCGTAACGAAAGGAGAAATTGCAGAAACTTTTGGCGAGCATGAACATGCCATTCTTGAAAATGTGATGACGAAGAACAATGGCGTGGATATTAAAACTTCAGCAGGCGCTGATGCACGTGCTGTATTTAAAGGCACTGTGGTGAGTATTATTTCCAATCCCGGTTATCACAAAGGTGTGCTGATCAAACATGGAGAATATTATACCGTTTACAGCAACCTGGCTTCTGTGAAAGTAAAAGCCAACCAGGAAGTGGACACCAAGCAATCCATCGGAACAGTGTTCACTAATGAAAGCGGTGAATCCACTATTCACATTGAAATCTGGAAAGGAACATCGTTGTTGAATCCTGAGAGTTGGTTGATTTCGAAATAAAAAAATCACCCGGTTTTTTCTGTTATATCTTTAGGAATGAGTTTCTTTTTTGTCGTGCTGAGGAACGAAGCATCTGTTCATTTGATCCAGATTCCTCCTTTGTCGGAATGACTAAATGAGGATATGAATTGTTGTAGTCCGAAGGGCAGGCGAATTTAGAACGGAGCATCATTTTTCAAACGATCTGATATTTTTTTTGAAAAATGCAAATACGAAAGTTGATGCTGTAATGAATTTCCTGAATTTTCAATTCAACTCCCGCTTCAAAAACTCACCCGTAAAACTCTTTTTGCTCTTCGCAATGTCTTCCGGCGTTCCATCAGCAATGATATAACCGCCCGCCTGGCCACCTTCAGGTCCAAGATCTACGATATAGTCGGCGAGTTTGATTACATCAAGATTGTGTTCGATAATTAAAACAGTGTTGCCTTTGTCAACGAGCTTGTTGAGCACTTCCATCAATACGCGGATGTCTTCGAAGTGCAATCCTGTGGTGGGTTCATCAAGAATATAAAATGTTTGTCCGGTATCTTTTTTCGAAAGCTCTGTTGAAAGTTTAACACGTTGTGCTTCACCGCCACTCAACGTTGTTGCCTGCTGACCCAAACGAATATAACCCAAACCAACATCCTGCATTGTTTTGATCTTGCGATGAATCTTATGCATGTTTTCAAAAAATGTAACGGCTTCATCCACTGTCATTTCCAGGATATCACTGATGGATTTTCCGCGGTAGCGCACTTCCAGCGTTTCACGATTGTAACGTTTGCCCATGCATTTCTCACATTCCACATATACATCAGGAAGAAAATTCATTTCAATCAACTTCATGCCGCCTCCCTGGCAATCCTCACATCGTCCGCCTTTGACATTGAAAGAGAAACGACCGGTTTTATAGCCGCGGATTTTTGATTCAGGCAGTTGTGCAAACAAATCGCGGATGTCAGAAAATACAGAGATATAAGTGGCAGGATTAGAACGCGGTGTTCTGCCAATCGGTGACTGATCAATCTCAATTACTTTATCAAGCAGCTTCAATCCTTCAACAGCACGATACTCCAATGGTTTTTTTCTGGAGCTATAAAAATATTGGTTGAGAATCGGATACAATGTTTCAGTGATCAACGTGGATTTTCCACTTCCTGAAACGCCTGTCACACAAATCAATTTGCCCAATGGAAAACTCACGGAAACATCTTTCAGGTTATTTCCCCTGGCACCAATCAAATGCAGAAACTGTCCATTTCCTTCCCGCCTTTGAGCAGGAACTTTAATTGCTTTTTTCCCTACCAAATAATCCACTGTCAAAGTGGACTGCCCATTAAATGCTGCAGGTGGTCCTTCTGAAACAATATAACCGCCATGTTCACCCGCACCCGGACCAAGATCAATTACATGATCAGCCGCCAGCATGATGTCTTTGTCATGCTCCACCACTAATACACTGTTACCGACTTCCGTTAAATCTTTCAATGCTTTTATCAGTCGTTGATTGTCGCGCTGATGTAGTCCAATACTCGGTTCATCAAGAATATAAGTGATGCCAACCAGTTGCGAACCAATCTGAGTTGCCAGCCGGATACGTTGTGATTCGCCGCCCGATAACGATCTTGAAGGACGATCCAAAGCAAGATATTCCAAACCAACATCCATTAAAAAGCTGATGCGTGAACGGATCTCCTTCAACACTTCACGACCTATTTTCAACTGTCGCTCGGATAATGTGTCATCCACTTCATCAAACCATTGCTGCAATGCTGAAATGCTCATAGCAGATAATTCAGCAATGTTTTTTTCATTGACGCGAAAGAAGAGCGATTCTTTTTTCAGTCTTGTTCCATTGCAAACCGGACAAGGCACCGCATCCATAAATTCTTCTGCCCACCTGCGCAAACCATCTGATGCAGTATCACGATAATAACGGTAAATCATATTTACCACGCCTTCAAACTCTGTGGAATACGACTGGTCCAGTGCGTCAAAATTAAGTGACACATCTACTTTTTCTTCTTTAGATCCGTAGAGGATCATGTTCAATGCTTCTTTCGGAATTTTTTTGATGGGTGTCGCCAGCGTGAATTTATATTTCACGGCAATGGCCCGCACTTGCTGGTATAAAAAATTGTCGCGCACTTCTCCTAACGGGATGATTCCACCGTCGTTGATACTTTTTGAGTCATCGGGAATAATCACATGGCGGTTGATCTCAAAAACAAATCCTAATCCTTTGCAATGCGGGCAGGCACCATAAGGTGAGTTGAAAGAAAATGTATTGGGTGAAGGTTCTTCATAGGAAATACCTGAAGCAGGATCCATCAGCGTTTTACTGAAACTCTGCGCTTTGCTTTCATCATCTGCCATCACCACCATGATCAAGCCTTTCCCCATCTTCAGGGTGAGTGCCACGGATTTCTTCATCCGTTCAATAGATTTTTCATTCACCTCAATCCTGTCAATCACCAGTTCAATATCATGCACCTTGTAACGGTCTACCTGCATCTTATCTTTCACTTCCTTAATCTCTCCATCAACACGCACTTTAAGATATCCTTGCTTTCGCACCTGCTCAAACAATTCACGGTAGTGTCCTTTACGGCCTCTTACCAGCGGAGCCAGGAGGATAATTTTTTCGTCTTTAAAATTTTCATTCAGTTGATCGATGATCTGTTCCTCAGTAAAACGAACCATCTTTTCACCAGACTCATAGGAATAAGCTTCTGACGCGCGTGCGAACAGCAATCGAAGGAAATCATAGATCTCTGTAATCGTACCGACTGTAGAGCGCGGATTTTTATTCACCGTTTTTTGCTCGATGGAAATAACCGGACTTAAGCCGGTGATCTGGTCTACATCCGGACGTTCAAGATCACCCAGAAACTGGCGGGCATAGGATGAAAAACTCTCCATATAACGCCGCTGACCTTCCGCATAGATCGTATCAAATGCCAATGATGATTTTCCACTTCCGCTGATGCCCGTGAGCACAACTAATTTATTGCGTGGAATTTTTACATCAATATTTTTCAGGTTGTGAACACGTGCTCCCAATACTTCCAGGAATTCCAGCTCAGGCTGACTGGCAGGCGGTAAAGATTCAACAGCTTTTTTGGGAGGATTTTTAACCGGCATAAAAAAAATAAGGGCGCAAAGATAGGGAATAAACGCGGTGCGGAAAAGGAAGGTATGAAAATGGTGCACGACAATTTCCACTATGTGGTTTTTCCCGCAAAGGCGCAAAGCACGCAACAACAGATATCGATAATTCCTTTGAGGGCTTTGCCCCTTCGCGAGCACGCCTCCTCCTGCCGCACCGTGAGCCTGCCGAAGGGCACTTATTCTTAACCGCTTACACAAACCTGATGTTGACTTCGTAACATTTTTATCCGCTAATACTTAAATCATCGGAAATTTGCATCTTGTGTGGTGCAAAGTTCTTTTGCATTCTTCACTTTTAAAAGATATCCCATCGCATGAAATTAAAATTACACACCTTCTGCACCATCCTTGTTGCATGCTTCATTTCCTTAGCTGTTTTTTCCTGCAAGAACACACCGGAGAAAAAGGCCACGCCAGAAAAAATCATTTCCAATGTTCCGGCAGTGAGCAACGTTGTGATGTATGAACTGTTCATTCATAATTTTTCAAATGAAGGAACTATCAATGCAGTAACAGCAAGGTTAGATGAACTCAAAGACCTTGGCATTAATACGATTTGGCTCATGCCCATTCAACCCATTGGTCAATTACAAAAAAAAGGAACCTATGGTTCTCCTTATTCGATCAGTGATTATTATGCCATCAATCCTGATTATGGCACAAAGGCGGACTTTAAACGATTGGTGGATTCAGTGCATGCAAAAGGTTTGTATGTAATTATTGATGAAGTGGCCAATCATACAGCATGGGACAACGCATGGGTGAAAGAGCATCCGGATTGGTACACAAAGGATTCTACCGGAAAAATGATTCCACCGGTTCCTGATTGGACTGATGTGGTTGATTTGAACTACGACAACCAGGAGTTGAGAAAAGAAATGATAAAATCAATGAAGTATTGGATCGACAGTTTCAACATTGATGGTTACCGTTGCGATGTTGCAGGGGAAGTTCCTTTTGACTGGTGGAAAGAATGCATCACCGAACTTCGCAAGAGCCGCCCGATATTGATGCTGGCTGAAGGAGATGATCCGAAGTTGTATGAAAGTGGGTTTGACATGACCTATGGCTGGCAGATGTATTCAACGATTAAACAGGTTTGGAATGGCAAGCGATCACTTGCTGCCATAGATACAGTGCTTGCAAAGGAGAAAGCTGATTTTCCTTATAACTACCGTCCGCTCCGCTTCTCGGATAACCATGATGAAAATAGTTGGGACAATGTGCCTGCTGTAAAATTTCAAACTGTGGAAGGATCAAAAGCCGCTTTTATAGCATTGGCGATGTTGCCCGGCGTTCCGTTGTTGTACAATGGTCAGGAAGTTGGTTATCCAACGCGCATTAATTTGTTTGAGAAATATAATATTACCTGGACAGCGAATGGAGACCTCAGAAAATTCTACAAGGATATTATTCATTTGTACAATACCAATGAAATACTGAAAGAAGGTAATGTGCAAAGAATTGCCAAAGAAAATAAAGATGTATTGATGTATACACGCACACTGAACGATTCCCTAATAGTGGTGATGGTAAACGTGCGCAACACAAAAGTGAAAGCCGCTATGCCAAAAGAACTCATGAGTAAAAATTATAGCAATGTGCTGACGAATGAACAGGTAACTTTTTCATACGATTTATCCTTTGAGCCGTATGAATATAAAATACTGCGGGCACTCTCTGCCGAATAAATTATTGATTGCTGTCACTCGTAAAATAGGGACAACCATTTTAAATTTTAAACTTTCAAAATTATACACATGAGTGATTCAGTAATTGATAATGCCGCTACAAGCAAAGGAACTGGTTTTGAAAAGCCACGGCTTTCATTTTGGAAAATCTGGAACATGAGTTTTGGATTTTTAGGCATTCAATTCGGATTCGGATTACAGAATGCGAATGTGAGCCGCATCTTTGAAACGCTCGGTGCCAAAGTGGACGAAATCCCGATCCTCTGGATATTTGCTCCTATTGCAGGTTTGTTGGTGCAGCCGATTATAGGTTACATGAGTGATCACACCTGGGGCAGATTGGGCAGGAGAAGATTGTATTTCCTGGTAGGTGCCATTCTTTCTTCCTTCGCTTTGTTTGTTTTTCCTTTTGCCTCAGTGCTTTGGGTAGCGGCAATTTGCCTTTTGATCCTTGATATGTCAATCAACGTTTCCATGGAGCCATTCCGTGCGTTGGTTGGTGACATGCTTCCTTCTTCGCAACGTACAACAGGATTTGCGATGCAGAGTTTTTTCATTGGCATAGGTGCAGTTGTAGCCTCAGCCTTGCCTTATATTCTGACTAATGTGTTTGGTATTTCAAATGAACCGCCGGGACCAGGACAAATTCCACTGTCTGTTACGTATTCGTTTTTTCTTGGTGCTGTTGTTTTTATTTCAGCTGTAAGCTGGACGGTATTTAAAACACAGGAATATCCGCCTGAGGATTTTAAGAAATTTCATCCGGAAATTTCTGAAGCAGAAGAGCCAAAGCTTGGCATGCTTGAAATTTTCACACAGTTATTTTCTATGCCGAAGACCATGAAGCAGTTGGCAGTTGTGCAATTCTTCACCTGGTTCGCTTTATTCAGCATGTGGATTTATACTACGAATGCAGTTACCAAACATGTTTACGGCACAACAGACAGCGCATCAGAACTTTACAACAAGGGTGCTAACTGGGTGGGAGTTTGCTTTGCCGTTTACAATGGTTTTGCAGCAGTGTTCGCTTTTTTTATTCCTTGGTTGGCAAAACAAACAAGTCGCAAAATGGCGCATATGATCAGCCTGGTAGTAGGTGGAATCGGCTTAATTTCCATTTCTCTCATTACAGATCCGATCATGCTTTTATTTTCCATGGTATGTGTAGGACTTGCATGGGCCAGCATTCTTTCAATGCCTTATGCTATACTCGCCGGTGCTTTGCCCCCCAAGAAGATGGGCATGTTCATGGGCATGTTCAATTACTTTATTGTGATTCCGCAAATACTTGCAGCAAGTGTGTTGGGTTTCATCACCACGAAAATTTTTCATGGTGAAGCAATTTATACGCTGGTGTTTGGCGGATGCTCGATGATCTTTGCCGGATTGATGACGATGATTGTGAATGATGTGGATGAGAAGAAGTGAGTAACTGTTGACTTTATCGGTAATCGTGTTGCCATCGTGCCTCTTTGTTGCCATCGTGTGTGTCTTCACACACGAAAACAAAACTCCTTGCCCTCATCAGCTTCTCCCAATCCTGAAATAAGTGTTTTGAATACTCACTTCCTTCTCCGTGCTGATCACCATCCTGGCAGTGTATAAACCCGGCGGCAAGTGCGTAGCATCAAAAGTGATTGTATAAGGTCCAGTGACCAACACTTCATGCAACAACACCCTCACGACTTCTTCTGCGGCATTGTGTATTTTAAGTACCACCTGTGCCGCATCCTGCAATTGAAAATGCAAGGTTGCATCAGCAACCACAGGATCAGGCCAACAGGTAAGCACCGGTGATTTTTGAAAAAGCGGAGCGCTCATAAATATTTGCTGATTGCAGTAAAGCGTACAACATCTATTGCTTAACAAATTCAACTCTTCTGTTATTCGCTTTTCCTTCTGCTGTCGTATTTGGGGAAAGTGGTTTGCCTTCACCCATTCCTTTTGGGGTGAGGCGCGCAGTGTTAATTCCCATTTCAACCAATTGCTGCTTAACTGCATCAGCACGTTCCTGTGAAAGTTTTAGATTAAAGGCTTCTTCTCCATCACTGTCTGTGTGTCCTTCAATTAAAAAATTAAAGTCCGCATTCTCCTTCATCATTTTATAGATCTGGTTGATCTCGCCCATTGATTCCGGTTTGATCACAGCTTCATTGTAATCGAAAACAATATTGTGTGTCACAATCCTACCATTGGTTGTTACCTTAGTCAGCATATTCATGTCACCACCTTGTGCAATGCGGACATTTTTAATAATGATTGGATTTTCCAGATCTCCAATGCCTGTAAATTGCATAGTGGCCGGAACAAATGGAGCTGAAGGCACTACCAGTGGACGATACTGATCAACATACACTTTGATCTGCCTGTTCTTGTAAGCAATGGCCACATGATGCCATTTACTAAAAAAATTAGCATACTGAATCGCAGAAGGCAGGCTTCCCGAAAGACTTTGTCCTTCGACAGGACTATAATCCACCGATCCCGCAGAAACAGAAATATGTCCAACATCATGTTTGTTTTCATCTACAAACATCACCATCGCGGAATAAGCACCTTCTTTTACATACGTATCATATTCAATCGTGAAACTGTTACCGAGATAATCATTTGAACGGATTAGCGGCTGCACCCTGCAATAATTTCCATCCGTAAGAAAAAATGCCGGACCATTGCCCAACCTGTTCACAATGGCTTGTCCATTGATGAGACTCCAATGCGAAGCAAATTCTCCATCCATATCACTTCTGAAATCATCTTCAAAAACAAGTTTGTCCCCCGCCACAAAATCATAGTTCGCATATACTTTAATGCCGGGACCGTCAGTTGCATTTCCATGGTGTTCAACAGTGGATGCTGTTGTTTGATTTCCTGAATTTTCTCCGTTACCGGTTTTTCCCGGGTTGCCGGAAAGATCAGGATTTACAATTTCGTCAGCCGCCTTATCAATTTCATTATTGGCTCTGTGGGACACTTTATCCTTGACCACATTTAATGGGTTATTAATCTGGGCGTGCGATGCAGACAAGGAAAGGATCAGGATGGAGGAGATGAAAAATTTTGCCTTCATAAGTTGTGGTTTTAAATGATTAGGTCACAAACGTACGGGCATTATCTACTCCGGATTAAGGCAATGTTTAAGTGAGCAGAACAAACTGATAAGTGGGAGGAATAATCACACAGGTGGCGCCAACTGCCGGTTAAATTGCATGCAACGCTGCAAGAAACTGATCTTTTCTGCGCTTCGCTACATCAATCTCAACACCGTTGGAAAGCATTACTGTTCCACCATCGCCACGAATATATTTTTTGATTTCTTTCATATTGATGAGAAAGGAATGATGCACTCGGAAAAAATGATGCTCACTTAAAAGCCCTTCAAACTCACCGATACCTTTTGAAACCATGATCTTTTCTTTGTTGCGTAAATGAAAGGTAGTGTATGAACCTGTTGCCTCGCAGTAAAGAATATCTTTTACTTCCTGCACCAATATTCCATCTGAAGTTGACAACGTGATGCGGGCAAAGGGCGATTGGAGATTTCTGAGATTTTGAAAAAAAAGTTCCACACTTTCGCGCTGTCCGGTTGTCCGCATCTTATTTTCCATTCGTTGTACTGCGGCCTTCAACTCTTCCACTTCAATGGGTTTGAGCAGGTAATCGAGTGCACTGAAACGGATTGCTTTCACAGCATATTCGTTATATGCAGTGGTGAAGATCACTTGAAAAGTAACTTCATTGAATGCCTGCAAGACTTCAAAACCATTCATGCCCGGCATCTCAATATCAATAAAGATCAAATCAGGACGCTGTTCCTTAATGAGTGAAGCGGCTGTCAAAGGATCCTGTGTACTTCCTGCTATTTCAACCTGCGGGCAATGTTTCTTCAATAATTGTTGAAGTATGGTAATGCCCTTTTTCTCATCGTCAATGATCAGTGCGCGCATCATGCTGTATCATTTTCGTGGGGAATTGTTATGTCAACCCGCGTTCCGGCAGGATAATGTTCTTCATCATAAAGATCACTAATATTCAATTGAACATCCATTTTAGTTTTGCTGCCAATGAGCCGGATTCGTTCTTCTGTTATCTGCATACCACGGGAAGCATGATCCTTTTGCATAGCGGATTTCAGAACCTCGGCCTGCCTTCTTCCAATGCCATTGTCTTCTACCGTGCAATGCAACATATTTTTATCTTTCAGCAATAGAATTTTTAAGAACCGACTCCCCTGTTTTGTTGCCAATCCATGTTTTAACGCATTCTCCGCAAAGGGCTGAATGAGCATCGAAGGAATTTGCTCCACATCCTGGTCTATTGATTTGTCGATGGTGATGGTGTAGGTAAAATTCTGGAAACGCAGTGATTCAAGATCCAGGTATAATTTCAATGCGTCCATTTCTTTTTTAACAATCACCATTGTTTGTTCTGAATTCTCCAGTATGAGCCGCACCAATCGTGAAAATTTTGAAAGATAATTGTAAGCCGCATCATTCTGGTTCGTTACCACACATTCCTGGATAGAGTTGAGCGCATTGAAAAGAAAATGTGGATTCATCTGCGCACGCAGCGCTTTCATTTCCACTTCGGCAAGTTGCGTGTTGAAAGCGGTTTTTTCAGCTTCCCTTTTCCGGATACGCGAAACCATGAAATAAATTATCAGAACAATCAATGCAATTAATGAAAAGACTGCAGTAAGGCGGAACCACCATGTTTCCCAAAAAGGCGGAGCAATAATGATATTCAGTTTTGCTTCATGGTTACTCCATTGTCCATTGATGGCTGATGCTTTAACATGAAAAATATAATTGCCTGGTCGCATGTTCGAATAAGAAGCCATTCTTCCTGCGCCGGAAACATTCCAGTTCTTGTCGAGTCCTTCCATCCAGTATGAAAAACGCATGCTGTTATTGTGAATGAAATTCGGAGCGGTGAATTGCAGCGTGAGCATATTCTGATTGTAAGAAAGCGTTAGCGGCAGCATAGATTTTAAAAAAAAATCGAGCGGAAATGGTGTATCAAAAATCTTTAAGGACGTGATAACGGGCTCCGGCAGTGATATCGGCATGTTCAAAGCAGAAGGATTAAACGCAATAACCTTGTGCTGACCACCAATATAAAAACGCTCATCATCACCTTTATCAAAACTTCCTGTCAGGTCATCAAATGGCAATCCATCGGATTTGTCGAATAGCAAAATGCTTTGCGTTTCGGGATTGTAACGGATCAATCCCTTTTGCGAAGTGAGCCAGATATTTCCCGCTGCATCATCCAGTATGCTGTAAACATTCAGATCATTTAACTCAGAAGGATTCACAACAGCTTCAAAATTATCTGTCGCAGTATTCCACCTGTAAAATCCTTTGAGTGTACTTACCCATAACCTGTTTTTCCTATCATCGAAAATGCCTGTGATGGTAGCGCCATCTGTCTCGCTTATCAGGAAATTGATAAAACTGTTGGAAGATTCTTCATAGCATGCCAGTCCATAATTAGTTCCGATCCATATCCGGTGCTGATGGTCTTCTGTAATCATCCAGATTTTATTGTCGCAGATGGAAGTTGAATCGCGTTTACTTGACCGGTAATGCGCAAAGGCAGCAGTTCCCAAAATTTTGCGATCAAGCCCATTGTTGTATGTTCCGACCCACAGCCTGTTTTTGCTGTCATTGAATACAACCGTAATCCTGTTATCGCAAATTGAAGTAGTGTCAGGCGGATGGTGCAGGTATTGTTTGAATTTTTTTTGTGGCTCATCATAACTCACCAGTCCGTTAAAAGTTGCCAGCCACAATAGTCCGGCGCTATCGCGACAGACTCCACTCACCTGGTTATTATCCAATGAAATACTTTGAGGAGGCACTCGATCGAAATGCATGATCTCGTCGCCGTGAGCGTCAAGTTTTGTGAGTCCGTGACCGTACCACGTGGTGATCCATAAATCATTTTTTTCAGTCATCACTTTTGTAACATTACCTACCGCATGAATCAATGTAAATGCCTGCGCACCGGGAATTACCTTGCTGATCCCGTTTCCGGTGCCTATCCATAAAATACCATTCGTGTCTTTTAACAGTCCCGTTATATTATTGCTACTGATAGAATGCAGATTCTCCTGATCGTTTTTATGAAATGGAAGTCCGGAAAAAGAAACCGGATAGTTTTTGTTTTTGACAACCATTTCAATCAGTCCTTCCGTAGTTCCAAACCAAAGTGAAAAATTATTTTCATCCTTCTGAGTTTCTCCAATTGCAAGCACGATGTTGGTGGCAGAGGTATAAGCACTCGTAAAATTGAAAACATATTGGGTAAACTTTTCAGCATTCGGTTCAAATCGCCATGCGCCATCCGCCCAGGTTCCTGCCCACAGATTTCCGAGCGCATCCTTGTAAAGCGACTTCACAAGGAATGAATGACTCAGCAAAGGCTTGAAATATTGCTGTTGTCCGGTTTTAGAATTGAATAAAATCAACCCGTCATTCGTGCCGATCCAAAAATTGTCGCTGTCATCTTCACAGAAAGCGGTCACCGAAATACTTTTGCCGGACGGCGAACGCAATGCGATGTGATGGAATCCAGTGATGCCGTCATCATATTTATCAAGACCACTTGCACTCCCACACCAGATGGTTCTATTGCGATCAGTAAAAACATAATTGATGTAATCCTGGTGGAGTGAATTGCTGTCAGCTTCTCTGTGCTGATAGTTTGTAAATTTTTCACGAAAAGGATTCAGACTGCTTACTCCTTCTGTAGTGCCAATCCAGATATTGCCATTCGCGTCTTCTTCCAGTGATCGAACGTCGTTACCGATCAGTGAAAGCGAATCACCGCGGCGGTGACGATAAACAGTAAATACATTTCCATCGTAGCGGTTCAATCCATTCGAAGTGCCGATCCAGATAAATCCTTTCGAATCCTCAAGCAGACAGTTGACATTACCAAATGACAATCCATTGTCAATACCAATTCTGTTGAAGTAAAGTGATGGTGATGACGTAGAATTTTGAGCGAAAACAGAAAAGCAATGAAACAGCAATAAAACAATGGAAAGGGTATTTTTCATTTATAGGAATGACCTTACTAAGGAAAGCATTTTTCCTGAAGCTGTTTAAAAGTTAGAAGTGTAAAACATTTTATCCCAAGCACCTAAATTACTCTTACCCTGCTATCCTGCAAGATCTCTCTTCACAATCTGCAGGTGGTGTTGCGCATGATAAATCGTAAAATACATCATCTCACGCATGGTAATTTTCCCGAGCAAAGGATGTGGAAGAATATAAGTATCAAGTGCTGTTTCCGAATAACCATTTAATCGTCTGCAAATAGTAATCACTGATTTTTGAAGTGCATCAGCGTTCTTTTTTCTTTTATTGAACGGAATGTTTACCGGCAGATATCTTCCATGTGCTTTCCCGCCGGCTGCAAGTTTTTGTTGGTACTTCGCAACAAGCCCTTCATAATCTTTCGATGGACGATTGGCCTTTCCATACAATAAGGCAAACACTTGTTTCGGCAGTAACATGGCCAAACGCAATGTTGAAACAGCACGTGCCAGGTGATCAAGTGTCTGGCCTGCATTCCATTTTCCTTCCTTTGAAAAATTAAATGCGGTCTCATTCAACGATACAATCTGATCAACGAATGATTGATGATTGACTTTGAGTTGCCGGATAATGACTTCTTTATTCATGAAGGAGATCAGGTTTAAAAGTTGGAACAGCAAGTTCGGTTTTTCCTTTTTCATACCTGAAAAAATATAACTTTAGAAAATGGAAACTGCCACAAATAAAATGCTTCCGCTCATCAGCGCTGCAGCATTACTGAGTAAAATAAATGCACCTGAACTTGTGATAGTGGATGCACAAAGCGGTAAAGATGCATTTGAACGGTATGCTGCTCAACACATCAAAGGTGCATTGCATGTTGACCTCGATAACGACCTTGCTCAAAAACCTTTGAATGCTGCGAATGGTGGCCGCCATCCATTGCCTGCACTTCAGCAATTCGCAAAATTATTGGGAACACTTGGTATAACTCCTGCATCATATGTAGTTGTTTATGACGATAAAAGCGGCTCCAATGCTGCTGCAAGATTCTGGTGGATGCTGAGAGCAGTCGGACATACTACTATTCAGGTGCTTGATGGAGGATTGAAAGCGGCCATCGAAGCTGGCGTTCCAATTACAAATGAAATAACAGAAACTGTTACTGTTGCAGATTATCCTGTTAATGATTGGCAACTGCCCACTGTTGATCTTGATGAAGTAACCAATGCAACGCATGATGCAGGGTTTCTGATCATTGATGTGCGCGAAGCATACAGGTATCTTGGTGAAAGTGAACCGATAGATTTGATTGCGGGTCACATTCCAAATGCAGTAAATGTTCCCTACCTGGAAAATCTTTCACCGGATGGAAAATTTCTTCCGGCAGAAAAACTGCAAGCGATTTATAAATCTGTTATCGGTGACCATGATCCAAATAAAGTAATTGTTCATTGTGGCTCCGGTGTAACTGGTTGTCATACATTGTTGGCGCTTGAACAGGCCGGAATATCTGGTGCGAATCTGTATGTCGGTTCGTGGAGTGAATGGTCGCGTAATGATTTACCTGTTGCAAATGAAAAGGATTGAACCGTGAATAAATTTGTGAAGTTTCACGTTTGTAAACTTTACCATTTTGTCGGGATAATAGTTACAATGATCAGGCTCCCTTTATTTCCAGTTTTATTCTGTGCCAGGCATTATTCATGTATCCTTTGAAATTCCATACATGCTTCGCATCTTCAGGTTGAGAATTGCAGGATGAATCAATGGCACGTGCAATAATTTCATGCTGACCTGTTGGCAACTGCACCGGAACTTCCCAGAAAGTCCAGGCCCACGGATGATCACCATGTGTAATACTGGCCATCATCCATGTTTGTCCGCCATTTACGGAAACATCTACGCGTGAAATTTTTCTTCCGCCACCACTCATGGCATATCCTTTCAATAGCAATGAATTCCCGTTTACCGCTTCACCATTTTGCGGCGAAGTAATTACACAGTTAACGCTCAACTCACTCAATTGCAGTCCTGCATTCCAGTCAACATTTTCTCCATTGATATGTGCGGGAAAAAGCTGATACGCATGCGATTGAAAATAATTGGAGGAAGGCTTTTCCTGCAATGTGATTCGTGATAACCATTTAACGCTGCGTGCGCCAATGTAACCCGGCACAATCGTGCGTAAAGGAAATCCGTGTGTTGGTTCGAGTGGTTTGCCATTCATTTCATACGCCAGCAAAACATCTGCACTGATTGCTTTTTCAATAGGAATAGATCCGCCAAAGCCCACATTTTCATCTTTTCGGAATACATCATCTGCACCTATAAATTCAACATACGCAGCTCCGTCTTTTATTCCGGCTGCTTTCAGCACATCGCTCAAACGCGCTCCGCTCCACACTTCATTTCCAATGGCTCCTGATTGCCAGGGCACTTCGCCGGGAATGGGCGCCACTTCAATCAACTGATCGCGCCGGTTGCCGGCACATTGCAGCGTTGCCATGACAGTATGTTTGGAAAAATCATTCTTTAACATTTCGAACGATAATACAAGCTCCTGTTCCACCATTCCATTCACCTGCAATCGAAAAGTATTTGGATCAATTTCAGGAATCTCACCATGATTACGTATATAGAATAATGTTGAAGGAGTGATATAATGTTCGCGCAATATTGCTGCCGGCGGTTCGGCATTTACAGGCGATGTAGTGTGCACCAGAAAATCAGGATGCTTGTCAATTTTGTTCATGCCCAAAGATAAAAGTCTTTGTTAAACTGCAAGGAAACGGAATAACTGTTGATACTAAATCTAATGAATCTGCCAGTTGACGCATAATGGATGAGTGCGCTTAACAAATTTTCAATGAAGGATCCTGTGCATTTGATGATAGTCGTGCGCCAATCTCGAGTATATGCAAGTAACAAAATTACCCTGCGACCTTTCAAGTGCAGTTTCATTAAGTTAAGGTTTGGGCAAGTCATCCAATGACTATTTTGCCTGAGGTTAGTGTCCTCACCAACCTTCTTTCCATTCTTCAGAAAGCTGAGCGAGTGGGTGGTAAGAACACCAACAAGAGGCTAAATTTCATATTTCCCTACTTCTGATTTTACTGATGGTCACGGTTATGAACTTACCATATAGTTCCGCCGGAGTTCTTTTTAAAAGCTCAATAACGCGCTCCGTAATTGTATCAACCATCTTGAAATGATATCGTAAAAAAATGACGCCTGCACTTTGCATGTGATGTGCAAATATCCATTCTCCGAAATCCTTGTCTTCAGTAAGAATAATAAGCTGTGAAGATTGTGCTAATTCAATAAGCTTGTCATCTGCTTCACCTGATACTTTTAACTTCAAACGGAATTGCCCTAAGTGCATCAATCATTTTGGCAGGAATATTTTCATCCGCAAGAATCATGGTGCGATTGCTATCATCTCTTCACCAGCAATTACTTCGGCTGCATATTGCAAAGTGGCATATATATCTTCTTCAAGCAAATGTGGATACATTTCCAATATTTCTTTTACGGCAGCTCCTTCGGATAATTTTTTTAAAATGATTTCCACAGTAATTCTTGTGCCCTTTATCACAGGTTTTCCCAGCATGATTTTGGGATCTGAAATAATACGGTCTCGATAATTCATGGTTGCCTTCTTTCTATCAAAGTTAAATGATTCGGGTTTATCAGGTATTTTTATTTCGGAAGGCGTAAAAGAAGGGAGATTAAAAATCGCGATAATCTGTAAACCATCAATTAAAAATCGGACTCGAAGGCAATTGCCTGAAGTTGGTGTCCTCACGAACCTTCTTTCCATTCTTCAGAAAGCTCCTTATTGGCACCTCCTGCGCAAAATTTCTTCGAACCGTTATCTTTGCCGCTTTCAAATTATTTACAGCGCTTAGCTTGCTCTATCAATGGCAAAGAAAAAACGTATCCGTTTAAAAGAACTTGAAACCTTTCCCAATGTCTTCCAGCTTCGCATGGAGCTGAAAGGCAAATGGCACGAATCTGTATTCGAAAACCTTTCACCTATCACATTGGAACTTGCCTGTGGAAAAGGAGAATACACAATTGCGCTTGCACAAAAATTTCCGGAGAAAAATTTTATCGGCATTGACATAAAAGGAGCGCGAATCTGGAGAGGTGCAAAAACTGCCCTTGAAGAAAATATTCGCAGCGTGGCTTTTCTGCGCACCTATATTGATCACATCACAGAATATTTTGTTCCGGGTGAGGTGGCTGAAATATGGATCACGTTTCCTGATCCTTACCATGAAAACAGCAAGGCAACCAAACGACTCACTTCCGAAGTATTTCTGAAACGCTATCGGCAAATCCTGCAGCCCGGCGGCATGCTGCATCTGAAAACGGATGATCAATTATTGTATGAGTTTAGTCTGCTCTCCCTTCGTAAACACAATTGCAACATTTTATTTCAGACGGAAGATTTGTATGCTTCCGGTTTGCCCGATGAAATACTTTCCGTAAAAACATTTTACGAAAAGCAACACCTCGCAAATGGCAAAACGATTAAGTACATTCGGTTTTCATTCAATACATGATCCAATGAAGAAGGAATCATTTTTTGATAAAGTGTTTGTTGTTGCCAGAAAAATTCCGCGGGGAAGGGTGACGAGTTATGGCGCTATTGCAGATTATCTTGGAACCGGACTTTCAGCACGCATGGTCGGCTGGGCCATGAATAGTTGCAGCACCACTTCTCCGCCTGTTCCTGCACACAGAGTGGTGAACAGAAATGGTTTGCTCACAGGCAAACATCATTTTGCATCGCCTACTTTGATGGAAGAATTGCTGGAGGCAGAAGGCATTGAGGTTATGGATGATAAGATTAAACACTTCCAAAAATTATTCTGGGATCCTTCTATAGCATTGAAGAAGAAAAGTCCTGTAAGAAAACGCGAGTCAAAGCGAACTTTAAAATAAAAAAGGATACCGCGTTTTGCAATATCCTTTTTCAATCATTTAAAAAAACCATTACCGGTGGTGCGCATGTTGCGGTGCCCGCATATGTTCCGAATGCGGATGAGCCTGCATTTGCATTTCACGGTGTCTCGCATGCTCCATGCGCTTTTCATGCATTTCGCTTTTTACCTGATGGTGTTCGGCACGACGGGACCGCTGTTGCATCCGCGCTTCTTTTTTTGCTACGTTTTGAGCATGCACACGTTCATGAAGCTCATGACGGTATGCTTTGCCGCTTAGTCCTTCCGCACGTAGCTGCCGGCGATGCTGCAATCTGCTTTTCGATATAACAGTTCCGTTAGGTGCCCGTTGAATATGTGAAGTGTTTGACATATCGGAAACTACTGCAGTAGAAGCAGGTTCCACTTTCACATCCGTTGTATGATTCAATTGTGCGAATGACTGTGATGCAAACAGCACAAGACCGACCGTAATTAACCTGATTTCCTTTTGCATTCTTTAAAGATTTAAATGTTTTGTTTCCAAAAATAATGCCATCCGCTGAAATGACAATCACTTTGCCAGGATTATGACTCTAAATTATTCCTGATTTTTACCTGCAAAGATCATCCAGGAAGCTTCTTATAATTTTGAAATTAATAGGATCATGAAAACTATCTTGCATGTTCCTTCTTTCATAGCTTAATGAATCACTGAATATGTGCGGGATTATCGGATTGATTGCAAAAAATAGTATAGGAAATCAGTGGATGCAATATATGTCCGCTGCCGCCAGCACGTTGCATCACCGTGGTCCCGACGCGCAGCATTTTTTTTCCAATGAAACCGTTTCCTTCGGTCATTGCCGGCTTTCCATTATTGATCTCTCCGAAACAGCAGACCAGCCGATGACGGATGATTCCGGAAGGTTCACCATCATTTATAACGGTGAAATATTTAACTACCGCGAATTAAGGGCCCAACTGGAATCAAAAGGAGAAAAATTCCATACACAATCCGATACTGAAGTGCTGTTGCGATTGTATATGGTGCAAGGCAAAGAAATGCTTTCGGTGCTGAATGGTTTTTTTGCATTTGCGATTTATGATAACAAAGAGAAAACCTGTTTTGTGGTTCGCGATCGTTTCGGGGTAAAACCATTACTTTATTATGAAGATGAAAATTGCCTGTTGTTTGCATCGGAAATAAAAGCATTGCTGCAATTCCCGTTGAAAAAAGCAATAGACAAGGTTTCCATGCAGGAATATTTGCAGTTGAATTATATACCAGCGCCCGATACTATTTTTTCTTCCATCAAAAAATTATTGCCCGGCCATTACTTATGGAAAAAGGGAGATCAAACTATTCAGCAGTCTTATTATTCAATTCCTGTGTATCAGCCACACACTGTTTCGAAACCGGATTATGAAAAAAAGCAAACGGAGTTATTTCAATTGCTCGAAGAGGCAGTCCACATCCGATTGATCAGTGATGTGCCGTTAGGTGCTTTTCTTTCGGGAGGTCTTGACTCATCGATCATTTGTGGACTGGCTGCCAAACATACCAGTCGTTTGAAAACATTTTCCATCGGTTATAAAGAAGATGGATTTTTTGATGAAACGAATTATGCGAATGCAGTTGCAAAACATTTCAATACCGATCACACTGTATTTACTGTTTCCCGTAATCAGATGTATGAATCATTATTTGAAGTGCTGGATTATTTTGACGAACCCTTTGCTGATTCATCTGCCTTGCCTGTTTACCTGCTCAGCAAACTGACGCGTAAGCAGGTGAAAGTTGCACTTTCAGGCGATGGCGCCGATGAATTATTCGGAGGTTATATAAAACACACGGCAGAATATCGTGCCCGAAATACAAGACTTGCAGAATTAGCAGTTGCTGCTTCACGACCACTTTTAAAATTATTTACTGCATCAAGAAACAATGCATTCTTGAACCGGATGCGTCAATTGCAACGCTTCGCAGAAGGCATGAAACTGAATGAGCAGGAGCGATATTGGCGGTGGTGTTCAATCGCAAATGCTGAAGAAGCACAATCTCTTCCGATAGAAAATTTTGAGGAACGGGAATTTATCAAACGGAAAAAGGAAATGACCCGTTACATCCAAGCAAAAGGTGACTTGAATGAAGTGCTGATGAATGATATTCAACTGGTGCTTCCTAACGATATGCTCTATAAAGTCGATAGCATGTCGATGGCAAACGGATTGGAAGTGCGCACTCCGTTTTTAGATTACCGTGTAGTGGAATTCGCCTGTTCACTTCCGGCAGCTTATAAAGTAAATGCGCGCTACAGAAAGATGATCGTGCATGATGCTTTCAGAAAATTTTTGCCTGCTGAATTGTATCACCGTCCCAAACGCGGATTTGAAATTCCGCTGCATGGATTTTTAACGACAGAATTGCGATCGTTGATAGAAAATGAATATCTCTCAAAGGATTTCATTCAATCGCAACAGATTTTTAATTACGAAGGCGTTCAGCAACTAAAGCAACAATTATTCTCTTCCAATCCCGGCGACAGTGCAGCACGTGTCTGGGGATTGATTGTATTTCAGCATTGGTGGAAGAAGTGGATGATGGTTCGCGACATTTCTGTTTTATAGTTTTTTCGCAAAGACTCGAAAAGGAGGAACCTTTATTTACTTTGCGGACTTTGCCGGTTTGCGAAAGACTGTTTTTTTAAATAATCCCGGCAGCGAACTTAGAAGTTCCTTTGATTAATCAATATAATTGTTACATCGCTTACCCTTCGGCTGCGCTCAGGGTGCGCTTCTGGCAAAGCCGAACCAAAGAGCATTGTAAAAAAATTAGTTGATTTCAAAACAGACCTTAGTCCTTTAACAAAAGGAAACCTTTGCGATCTGCATTTTTAATTCGAACGTAAAAAAAAATAAATAGGCATTTTGAATAATTTGACATTCACTCGTCGATGTTCTGATTAATCATCCTTCGTGAAAAGAAAATTATTTTTGTCCATATTAAACTCCATTTCCCCAAACTCCTGATTACTCCATTCCATTTCCCAAATGCCTAAAATCCTCCGCATCATCAACCGTTTAAATCTTGGAGGTCCAACTTTTAATGCTGCCTATCTTTCTAAATTTCTTGCACCTGAATTTGAAACAATGCTGGTCGCAGGAATGATTGATGATACAGAAGAGAGTTCTGCATTTATCACGAATGAAATGGGATTGAAACCTGTTTATATTCCTGAAATGTACCGGGAAATTCATCCGATGAAAGACAGGCGGGCTTATCTGCAACTTAAACAAATCATGCGTGATTTCAGACCTGATATTGTTCATACGCATGCTGCGAAAGCAGGCACACTCGGCAGACTGGCAGCAGCAGCAACGCATGTTCCGGTGATCGTGCATACTTTTCATGGTCACGTATTTCATTCTTATTTTCCCCAATGGAAAACTAATCTCTTCATCAGGATCGAAAGATACCTTGCTGCAAAAAGCACACGTATCATTTCCATCAGCAACAAACAAAAAGAGGAATTGGCCGGCGTCTATAAAATATGCGCTCCGGAAAAAATTGAAGTGATTCCGTTAGGTTTCAACCTTGAAAAATTTACGGCAGACATTCCTGCCAAGCGGAAAAAATTCAGGAACCATTACCTGGTGGATCATGAGGAAGTGGTGATCGTAATTGTCGGTCGTTTGGTGCCTGTCAAGAACCATACTTTATTCCTAAAAGGTTTGCAAGCTGTTCAAAGTAAAACATCAAAGAAAGTACGCGCATTTATCGTAGGTGATGGTGAAGAACGAAAGAACATAGAAAATCAGGCTGCGTCACTTCAGCTTGATTTTACCGATTTTTCTTCGCAACCAAAACCAGCTTTACTCACTTTCACCTCATGGATTAAGGAAGTGGATGAAGTTTATGCCGGAGCTGATATTGTAACACTCACTTCACGCAATGAAGGCACGCCGGTAAGCCTGATCGAAGCACAGGCAGCAGGTAAACCTATCGTGACAACTGACGTTGGAGGAATTACTGATATCGTCGTACCCGGAAAAAATGCTTTTGTAGTTGCAGCAAATGATGAGCAGGCATTTGCTGAAAAGCTATTGCAATTGGTGGAAGATGACCAGTTGCGTAACAACATGTCAGCATTTAATACAGCGTCAATTACTTCACGATTTGACTACAGGCGACTTGTTTCTGAAACAGCCGTACTTTATCGCCGGATATTGGAGGAAGCTAGCAAGTGATGTGTCCTATTCAAGTGTACTGTTAAAAGCCAGTAACAGTCATTCGGCGGTTTCCTACACATTCAAAACAGTTGGCTTTAATTTTTGAGACTCCCTCGATTTTTGTCATTCCATCCCTTTTGTCATTCTGACGAAGGAAGCAGTTGTATTATAGAACAACGGATGCTTCGTTCCCAAGCATTGCAAAGCCGCTGCTAATGCTTATCTGCACTATAAAGTCAGTATCTTTTGATAGAAAGTATTCATATTAGAATCCCCAACCCCAATTAATAACTAACGACTAATCACTTTTTCCCCTCTCCACCAAGGAGCTATCCAACACAAAAGTAAGACGCTTCGTTTTTGCGCATGTTCCGTTTACGCGGATTTATCTACATTTGAATTTCAGAAAAACTACCTCCAGATTGAAACGGATTTTAGTATGGCTGCTCATTGTGATGTGTATCTCTTCCTGTAAGGTTTTTTATCCTGACCGTCTTTTTAAGACGGATAAGGATTTTCCATTGGTATCCGCCGATTCACTTCACGTTCCAAAAGAATATGTGATTCGCCCGGGCGATTTGCTGGCTGTTGACATTTTTTCTAACAATGGCTACGAATTGGTGGATGTGCTCAGCCAGGAGAATGGCTCTACTTCAGCACTTAATTATGTTGTAAAAGAAGATGGTTATGTGATGTTGCCACTTCTCGATTCGGTTCCTATCCTCGGTTATTCACTCAGTGAAGCGGAAAAGTTTCTGCAACAGAAATACAGTTACTATTTTGTAAATCCTTTTGTGAGGGTAGATGTTGTGAATCGCCGTGCCTACGTGTACCGTGGACGGCAAGGTGCTGAAGTGGTGATACTTGATAAAGAAAACATGAACCTGCTTGAAGTGCTGGCTTCAGCGGGCGGTATGCCTTCTTTTGGTAAGGCCGATCGTGTGAGAGTGCTTCGTGGTGATCTTAGGCAGCCGACAGTTTTTGATGTAGATCTTTCCACAGTAGAAGGCATGATGCAGGCCAATCTGCGGATAGAAGCCAACGACATCATTTATATTGATGCCAAACTTGGCACCAACGATGTACTGTATCAGATTACGCCCATACTCACATTAGTATCAACCATTCTCGTAATTTATACAACCATTCTTGCGATTAATGGACAATAACATACCGAACAGCAGCGAACGCAAAACCATTTTAAGCCCTGTACAACGGCTATTGGGGGAGGATTTTAATCCTGCGCTTTTGCTGATCATGATCCGTAAGAGTTTTATCTGGTGTGTCATCATTCTCCTGTTTACTACCTCTGCTGCGCTTATTTACCTGCGTTATACGCTTCCTACCTACGAAGTAAATGCATCCCCTGATTGTAAAGTCCATCAACACGGCGCAGGCACTCGACATTCAGAATAGTCTCTTTCAGCAAAAGAACAACAACCTTGATATTGAAAAGGACATTCAGATCATGAAGTCGAATGTGATCATCGACCGCGTGATTGACTCATTGCCACTTCAGGTAAGTTATTACCGTTCGGGAAATATTCTGAATGAAGAGCTTTATAGAAACAGCCCGTTTCTTGTGTTTGCTAAAGTAAATGATCCACAGTTTTACGATCGTTCCATAAATTTCAGGATATTATCACATAAAGAATTTCAGCTTGACCATTCCTCCGATGGAGCGGGAATTTATGAAACCTATGAGTTCAACAAACATTATTCAACTCCTGCATTTGATTTTACAGTTCAGGTGAATGAACCGATTTTCAAGCGAGAGACACCAGATGAACTGGAATCAACAATATTTTTTACCATCAATAACGGTAATACAAATTACAATACTATTCGCAATGCTTTGCAGGTGGCTCCTTCAGCACCAACAATCGCATTGCTCATGCGCATCGGAAACCGCAAAAAGCGGCAGACATCATTAACAGGGTCTGTGAAGAATTTATTCAATACGACAAAGAAAAGAAAACGGAAAGCGCAACGCTTATACTTGAATTTATCGAATCGCAAGTGGACTCTATCAGCAATGATCTTCGCAGGTATGAGGATGAGATGACTGCGTTTAAACAGGCCAACGGTATTTCCATCGGTTCCATCGAATCGGATATTAATACACAATTAAAGGAACTCAAGGCAAAGCAGGATGAGTTCAGTCTGGAATACTCAACACTTGACTACTACCGCAAATACTTTATTCAATACCAGGATTCAACCAGGTTACTCTCCGGTATTGTTGACAACCGGTATCCGGGGCTCAGTGAAAATATTGTGCGGCTGGATGATTTGCAATCTAGGCAAAAACAATTGTTACTGAAACTATCTCCTAATAACCCTGAAATATCAAATATCAATACGCAGATTTCGGAGGTCAAGAAAAACCTGCTGCAAAGTGTCCTGAATTCACAAGACGAGGTGCGGCAAAAAAGCGATGAAGTGAATAAGGAAATAGAACAGTATCTCGGCAACTATTCAAATGTTCCCGGCATACAGGCACAGTACATCCGGTTATCCCGACTCAGTGATCTGAAAGAAAAATATTACCTGCTGTTGCTCGATAAAAAGTCGGCTTTCAGTATTACCAAAGCCGGATTCGTTTCAGATTATACGATTCTGAAAAAGGCCGACGTTCCCACCAAACCCATCTTTCCGAATGCACCGTTGATAAAATTGCTGGGTCTTGTTTCAGGATTACTCACCTGTATTATCCTGATCGTAGTACGTTATTTACTGCACCATAAGATTCTTTCCATCTCAGAAATTACACGTTACAGCGATGCGGGCATATTAGGGATCATTCCAAAATACCGGCAACCGATGGATGTTTCTAAACTGGTAGTGAATAAAAATCCCAAATCGGTACTTTCAGAATGTTTCCGTTCCATGCGTACCAACCTGGAATATATTTCTACCTCAAAATCAAATCCTCAGTTGATTGCGGTTACATCCACTGTTGCCGGTGAGGGTAAAACTTTCATTGCCGTTAACATGGCAGGCATCATGGCTGTTGGCGGCAAAAAAGTAATTCTGATTGATTTTGATTTGAGAAAGCCACAACTTCATAAAGCATTTCATGTTGATAATCAGAAAGGGGTCAGCACTATTCTGATTGGTAAATTTGGATTGGAAGATTGCATTCATCATTCAGAATGGGAAAACCTTGATTTCATCACGTCGGGTCCTTTACCACCCAATCCTGCCGAATTTATCGGCTCTAAAAAAACGGATGAACTGATCAATAAACTGAAAGAAATTTACGATGTGGTGGTGATTGATACTCCGCCGGTAGGTATTGTAACCGATGCTTTGCACCTGATTAAGCAGGCTGACGTACCGCTCTATATTCTACGCGCTGATTATTCCAGCCGTAATTTTTTGAATAATGTAAATTACCTGGTGAATGATCATGGCATCACTAAGCTTTCAATTGTGCTGAACGATATGGGAGAAGGAGCATCAATGTACACTTACAACTATGGCTATGGCTATGGCTACGGATATGGATACGGGGGTTACGGATCGCGTAGTTATGGTTATGATTACTACTCGGATGAAATGCCGGTGAAAAAGAATTTTCTTTTTCGCACGGTGGCATTCGTGAAATCATTCTTTTGAGTAAAACACCAAATTGTGAATCTGAACGGGGATAACTTCTTTTTTTATGCTGCGTGCGCCTGCTTTTTTGCATTGGCCATTATTTTTTCGTTGCTCACCAATGGTCTGCTATTAAAATTTTCGAGAACACTCGGCGATCGTCAGCAACAACACCGCCATGTTATCCGATGGTCGTCGCAGGTTAAACCCAGATTTAGCAGTTGAAAACTTAGGGTAAAGAAATGTACGGGTATATTGAAGAAATATTGACCTTAGTTGGAGTAAGCAAATCTTACAGTAAGCGCGATGTCATTAGCAATAGAATTCAGTGATAAAAAGGTTACTCCGTGGGGAGGACTGATTTTGATGAAAGAACTGTTGGATCGGACGGGGATAAGAGAAAAATTGAGGACCCTTGGTCTTCCGAGAGCCACAGCAATAACAGCATTGATAGTTTAACAATGGTCGAATCATTCTTTGCATCGGTTTGGATTGGAGCAACGGCGTTCAGCCAAACAGCGGTGATCAAATTGGATGATACGATCAAAGAAATATTCGGATGGAAGCGTATACCGAGCGGAACTACTTTTGGAAGATTCTTCAAGAAATTTTCATGGGAACAAAACAACCGGATATTTCCGGAACTGAATCAGTGGTTTTTTAATCAGGTTCAATTGAAGAACTATACGCTCGATGTTGATTCTTCAGTCATTACCCGATATGGAACAGGAGAGGGAAGTTTGATTGGCTACAATCCCATGAAAAAGGGAAGAACTTCCCATCATCCATTGTTTGCTTTTGTGAGTGAATTAAGAATGGTGGCTAACTGCTGGCTTCGAAGTGGCGATACGGCAAGTGCAACAAACATCATCGCGTTCTTAGAAGAAACCCTGGCAATATTAAAAGACAAAACGATTGGCTTATTCAGAGCCGATTCTGGTTTTGCCAGCAATACAGTATTTGAATACCTGGAACAACGACATATCCCATATGTAATAGCAGGCCGGATGCATGCTGTTTTGCAATACAAAATTAAAGACATCAAAAACTGGATTGCTATTGGACAAGGAATCTGGATATCGGAAATAGAGTATCAAGCAGCACGATGGAAACAGCCCAGAAGGATGGTAGTGATCGGACAAGATGTGCAGATACGCCCCAAAGCAACTGGTAAACAACTCAGGAAATTATTTGATGACACTTTGTATTACCAACACTACCGCTACCACAGTTTCATTACCAATCAGACACTGCCTGCCAAGCAAATATGGGAGCAGTACAAAGAGCGGGCAGATGCGGAAAATCGCATACAGGAACTCAAATATGATTTTGCACTGGAAGGATTTAACATGAAAGAGTTTTTTGCCACCGAGGCAGCGATGCGAATGGTCACAGTAGCCTATAACCTGATGAGTTTGTATAAACATGTAACCTCGCAAACAAGCGCCCAGCAACGGCTTCACAGCATCAGAATCAACTGCTTTGCAGTCGGGGTTGGATTGTAAAACAAGGATCAAAACGCATTCTCAAACTTGCCGTTAGAATCGAAAAACGACCCTGGATGGAAGGATTATTGAAAATAGTACGAGATGTGGGAATGCCATTATCTCTTAAAACTTAATTCCTACTGCAAAATCCGGGTTAAACCTTCTGTGGGCGGATTCTCATTCTATATTTTATTCCTGATTTCTTTTTCTGTTTACGGCATATTTGATTTTTCAGGCAATCAATATCTTAATCAGCAATTCCTTGGGCTAGTCTTTTCTGTAACACTGGGATTTCTCATCGGCCTGGCTGATGATGCTTATAATACTTATCCGTGGTTAAAATTCACAGGTCAGCTATTGTGCGGATTTTTCTGGTGACCACCAATACCATGATTCATGCGACCGGTATTTATATCCTCAATGTATTGATCACACTTACCTGGGTGGTCGGCATTATGAATTCCATCAACATGCTCGATAATATGGATGGCATCAGTGCAACTGTTTCTTTGGGCATCCTGTTTTCCTGCCTGCTTGCTTTGCTGGCGGATGATCATCTGATTTCGTTTTATACATTGCTGCTGCTCGGTGTTTCAGGCGCTTTGGTAGGCTTCCTGGTTTTCAACCTCCATCCTGCCAGCATTTATATGGGTGATACCGGGAGCCAGTTTCTGGGAGCTTTTATTTCCGCTATTTCTATTCAAATATTGTGGAATTACCGTGATGGCAATGGTCCTGCATTTCAATTCCACCAATACCTCCCTCCATTGATTGCATTTACTGTTCCCCTGATCGATACAACAACTGTATTTATCCGGCGTATTGTGCGTGGACACTCACCATTTATTGGCGGCCGTGATCATATTTCACATCATTTCGCTTACGCCGGACTATCAGACAAACAAGTAGCTTACTTATTGGGAGGTATGTCATTCGTATCGGCGTTGTTCACATATGTATTGATACTGTGGAACAGGGCACATTCCTCTCTCATAACATTCGGATTCTGCAGCTACTTCGTTGCGCTGTTTTTCATCGTCCAGCATTTTTATAATGTCGGCAAACGAAAGGAGAAAAACCTCTATTCTCATGCGCATAAGAGTAAAGAAGCAATTCCTGTTACAGATTGAACTATCCTCCGTCATAATTTATCTAAGAATCTTTTTTTAATTATGTGCAAATTCGCTTTCACTTTTTCTCTATGAATAACAATGATCAGCCACTTTCTGATGACCTGGTAAACCGCATCAATCAACTGAAGGAAAAATACCAGTTGATGGGCCAGGACATGCATTCCTACCTTGAAGGCTTACTCTATCAGGATTATCTCAAATACTGGGACTATATTAATCTTGATGCTTTGCTGAGTCTTCAGCACCCGAGAACAACTTTTCCCGACGAAAAAACTTTCATCATTTATCACCAGATCACAGAACTCAATTTCCGCCTTATCAGGAATGCTATTGAATTGATTGCTGATGCTCCACTACTCACGGCTGATTTTTTTATCAAGCAGATCAAAAGAGTAAATAACATCTTCGAAATGCTGAAAAATTCTTTTCTGTGATGTATGATGGCATGGATCGGGAACAATTTCTGGCTTTCAGAATGGCGCTTTTGCCTGCCAGCGGTTTTCAAAGCGGACAGTACCGGATCATCGAAATGTATTCCACCGACCTTCGCAATCTCGTTCATCAATCAAAAAGAGAGGAATTCACTGACGATGGAGATCCTGTTATATTGCTGCCATATCTATATTGGCGCCATGGTGCTATAGAACTTGCAACCGGTAGAAAAACGCTGATGCTTCGTCAGTTTGAAGAAAAATATGATAACTCTTTTATCTTCATTGCAAATGATTACCGCCATAAAAACCTGCGCAGGAAGTATAACGCACTGCCTGAATCAGAAAAAAACAATGTTGAATTAAAGGAAGTACTTCGGCGGTTTGACCAGCTTGCAAATGTAGAATGGCCCTTGGTTCATTTTCGTACCGCAACACGTTACCTCGATCGCAAGCCCGATGAAATTGCAGCCACCGGCGGCACCAACTGGAAAGATTACATGCCACCCAAAACCAGCTCATCATGTTCTTTCCTGAATTGTGGAGCGATGAAGAAAAAGAGAATTGGGGAAGAAATGTGAGCAAGGAAGCGATCGGGCTCTGAAGGAAGCAGTAATAGGCCGCTGAACTAAAGACTAACTCGCTACTCGCTACTCGCTACTCGCTACTCACTACTCACTACTCACTACTCACCACCGCAATACACTTCAACTCAATCGCAATAGCCGTAGGCAGCGATTTTATTTCAACTGTCGTTCTGCAGGGTTGATTGTCTTTGAAATATTCCGCATACAATGTATTGTAAGTTGGAAAATCATCTTTCATATTGGTGAGAAAAACAGTTACATCGATTAACTGAGCCCAACTGCTGCCTGATGCTTCCAGCACAGTACGAATGTTTTTAAATACCATATGACATTGAGCAGCTATGTCGTACTTCACCAATGTTCCGTCAGCATTGTATTCATTTCCGGGAATATTATTGGTACCTGCTTCCCGCGGACCGATGCCGCTCAGAAAAAGGAGATTACCCACTTTTCTCGCATGCGGATAAAGCCCAACAGGTTTTGGAGCCTTATCGGTAGCTATTTTTTCGTTCACGTATCGAATTATTTATGATATAAGTTCAAAGAATGTGGATGATGACCTATAATCCGTCCTACACACTTTTTTCACTTTTCCCTGGCTCCATTCCACTTGCTGAATCCTCCCTGCAAATTGTAAATTTCTTTAAATTCTTTTCCTGACATCATTGCAGAAGCCTTTGAAGAACGGCCACCTGACGCGCAATACACGAGGTAAGTTTTGTTTTTGTCCAGTGCGTCAATCTTAGTTTCAAAATCACTGTCGTAATAATTAAGGAGCACCGATTGAGGAATGTGTCCTTCTTTGTATTCTTCCGGCGTGCGTACATCAAGGATCACTACATTTTCTTTTTCCAGTTGTTCAGCAAAAGCTTTATTGTCTGCATTGTGGTAAGCAGTGGTGGTTGTCTGACTGCAGGCCGCAAAGGAGAGCAATAGTAAAAGAGAAAGTAATTGTTGTTTCATGTTTTTTGCTTTTTAGTAAATGGATGTTTCATCTGCTTTAAAAAAGTAACCGGAAAACTTTCATCGTGATCGAAACCCAGAGGTTCATCGCGGCCACTTTCCGGCCAGTAAACAGTTGCGAATAAATAATCCCAGCAGCTCAAAGTTAATCCAAAATTGACGCCATAACGGGCAGGTAAATACTTTGCGTGGTGCCAGATATGCATCTGCGAGGAGTTAAAAAGATATTTCAACGGACCGAAAGGCAGTTTCAAATTTGAATGATTTAAATGGCCGACAGCAAGCGTGAAAATATGCACTACAATAAAATCATTGATACCAAATCCAATCATTGCCAACGGAATATATTCAATAGTACGGTAAGCGATGGTTTCCATCCAGTGATAACGGAGATGTGCCGCAAAACCCATCTGCTCAACGGAATGATGGACTTTGTGAAATTCCCATAACCATTGAACACGATGCAGAAGGCGATGAACATTCCAGTCGATAAAATCTTTCACCACCAGCAATATCAGCAATTGGATCCAGGCCGGGCATGATTGAATACTGATAGCTGCAAGATTTTTTAAACCAAATAATCCGATAAAATCGCTGAAGGCCTGCACGCCAATATTTGACAGTGCATTGTAACCTACCAATGAAAAAATGAAGAAATTAAAGAACATATAAAATCCATCCAGCCAGAAATCTTTTCTGATAGCAGGTTGCTTTTTTCGCCATGGGAAAATTATTTCAAGCATCCAGCAAAGCAGTGAAATACCTATGAGCCAGTAAAAATAATTGTGCCAGGAAGGATAGAGAATTGCATCATATAAGTAATTAAAGTAGCCGGTAAATGAATCCGCAATGATGGAGATGTAGTTATTCAATTTCTGATCTTAAGGTCTTATGCAACGCTAAATATCCGCACATTTTTCAGGAATACATCATCCGCATCAAAACACCAGATTTAATTTCGTAAATAATGGTGACAGCCGGAACAGTTCGTAATCATAAAGCCGGTGACAACTGATCGAAGAAAATTAGTCCGTAGTTTTAAAGAGCCTGCTCAACCTGATCAATACAAGGTTTTGGCCTGGCAGGTTTGGATGACGATTGATCATTGGATGTATGCACGTCAGACCAGCGGACTCGACTACCTGTCGTTGTATGATTTCCTTAAAGATGTAAGGGCGCTGTTGCTGCCACATTTGAATCTTGAGGCTGAATCTTTGGATCATATTCGCGGAAACTTATAGCTGATTCATCGTGCCGGTTTTCAATCACAGCTCCTTCTAATTAAATCTTCGAAAGCAGTACATTTATTCCCGTACAAAAATGCCATGAGAATTTATATTTCGTCAAGTCATAAAAACTGTCATGCTGTTGATCTCCTGTCCACCCCTGCTGATGCTTAAAGTACATAAAGTGTTCTCAATAGCTAAGCACGGTGCTTTTGAAGAGCTCATTGCCGTTATAACTATGGAATTTGCTCCATGGATCAATACTGAGCATAACACTGCTTTTCCTTGACTTTTCACTTACATATCAAAGGACGCGTGCAGGGCATTGGTTTTCGTCCTCAAATTTTTAAGTGCGCTGTCGCTGAAAATATTTCCGGCTTTGCCAGCAATGATGCGGACGGTGTACATGTTTATTTCAACACACTTACTGATGAAGCAGCAAATATTTTTTCGCAGAAAATAATTCAAGAGGCTCCATCGCTTGCAATCATCAGGTCATGGACTTTATCGGCAACGGATGAACAGTCATTTTCTGATTTCTCCATTCGTGTAATAGAAAATAATGTTGCTGCCGATGTGCTGATTGCCCCCGATTTTGCCATGTGTCCTGAATGCAAACAGGAATTTCACGACCCGCTTAACAGGCGATATCAATATGGATTTATCACCTGTACCCTTTGCGGACCACGTTATTCCATTATGAAGCAACTGCCATATGAGCGCCACCTGACAACAATGGAGCCTTTCACGCTTTGTAATAATTGCAAAGCGGAATACGAGGACGTCCATGACAGGAGATATTTTTCGCAAACAAATTCCTGTCCGGATTGCGGCGTCAGACTTTCCTGGCATGCCAATAGTGGAGTGAATTTTTCAGGTAACCAACAGGAAATTCTTCAGACACTCTTACAAGCTTTAAGTGAAGGAAAAATTATCGCAGTAAAAGGTATTGGTGGATTTCTGCTGATGTGTGATGCAAGCAATCAATCAGCTATTCAAACATTGCGTCAACGAAAGCAGCGTCCCAAAAAACCATTCGCAGTATTGTTTCCGGAATTGGAAGTAGCGAGAGAATACGTGAAACTCCATCCTGTGGCTATTCATTCGTTGCTCAGCGAAGCAGCTCCCATTGTCTTGTTAAAAGCAACAAAAAAATCTTTTGAAGAGCTGGACATGAATGGCATTGCACCTGGCCTTTCAACCATCGGTGTTATGCTGCCGTATGCGCCCTTGCTTGAAATGATTGGTACACATTGGAAAAAACCATTGATTGCGACGAGCGGTAATCTGAGTGGTTCATGTATTGTTTTTCAATCGGAAAATAAACAAGCGCTGTTTCAATTTGCAGATTTCATTCTTGACCACAACCGACCCATTGTTGTTCCGCAGGATGACAGTGTAATAAGGTTTGGACAATTCAGTCACCAACCAATTTTATTGCGGCGCTCAAGAGGACTTGCTCCTGCAATTATCAGCGAAACAACAAACAGTGATGCTTCCATCTTTGCAGCAGGAGCCATGATGAAAAGCGCGTTTGCGATTTATCACAACCACCAGTTTTATCTGAGCCAGTATTCAGGAAATCTGGAAAGCTATGATGCACAGCAAAATTACCTGCATACTTTCCATCACTTTGAAAAATTGCTTGCACTGAAACCATCTGTTATGCTTGCGGACCTTCATCCTGATTATCCTTCCACAAAAATTGCAGAGCAGATGGCAGTGCAATTAAATGTACCCATCAAAAAGATTCAGCACCATGAAGCGCACTTCGCAGCCATTCTTGGTGAACATGATCTGTTCAGGATGGATGAAAAAATTCTGGGCATCATCTGGGATGGAACAGGATTGGGAAGCGATGGTAATAGTTGGGGCGGAGAATTTTTTATTTATGAGAAGGGAAACTTGACGCGCGCATATTATCTCGAACCAATCATCAATCTTGCCGGCGATAAAATAGCAAGGGAGCCGAGAATTGCGGCTTTGGCCATTGCAGGTGATTTGCTGGAGGCAGCATCCATCCTTCGACCCAAATTTTCAGATTTAGAATGGAATTTTTATAGGAAAGCGCTTTCACAGCCGGCTATTCAAACTTCAAGCGTGGGAAGGTATTTTGATGGAGTAGCTTCTCTTTTGAATCTTGTGAATATGAATTCTTATGAAGGAGAAGCGGCATTGCTACTCGAGAAATATGCCGACGATTATTTCGAAGAACACGGACCGGAAATTAATTCACATTATTTTAATGAAGAGATTGCCGCCCCGGAAATCCGGATGCATGGAGTAATTGAAAGCATTGTAAATGACATTCATTCCAATGTGCCGGTTGCTACTGTTTCAGCTCTTTTTCACAATAGCATGGCTGCAATAATCAGGAATGTGGCCGTGAAGGAAGGCATTCAGAAAATAGCTTTCAGTGGTGGTGTTTTTCAGAATGCTGTATTGGTAGATTTGATACATTTACAATTAGAACCAAATTTCAAAATTTACTTTCATCAACAGCTCTCTCCGAACGATGAATGCATTGCTTTTGGACAGTTAATGCATTACTTAAACATTAATTAGGAATTAAAAATTAGGAATTAAAAAATAGCAACAAGAATTACTTCATAGCTCATACTTCGCAACATGTGTTTAGCAATTCCTGGTAAGATCCAATCAATAAAAATGATTTATGGCAGTGCTATGAAAATGGCAAGGGTTTCTTTTTCACGCTCCTTTGTAGAGCGATTAATGGTGAGGAAATAAGAAGAAATAAATTTTTAGAACTGCTCATAGTGAACATAACATTCAAAAAAATGCTCCATGAAATATCTTTCTGAATTCCGGTCGCCCGAATTAGTGGAAGCATTGCTAACAGAAATAAAGCAATCAGTTACCCGCAACTGGAACATAATGGAAGTGTGTGGCGGACAAACACATTCTCTGGTAAAAAATGGTATCCTCAACCTATTGCCATCGCAAATTCAAATGATTCATGGGCCCGGTTGCCCTGTTTGCGTAACACCGGTTAGTTTAATTGATAAAGCTGTTCACCTTGCAATGGAATGCAATGTGATTCTTTGTTCGTTTGGTGATATGATTCGTGTTCCGGGCTCAGGCATGAGTTTGCTGGAAGCAAAAGCCAGAGGTGCTGATGTAAGGATTTTATATTCTCCACTGGAAGCAGTAAAAATTGCCAAAGAAAATCCCAATCGCGAAGTGGTCTTTTTTGCGGTAGGCTTTGAAACTACTGCTCCCGCCAATGCACTTTCTGTTATTCATGCAAGCAGGGAAGCTGTTACAAATTATTCCATCCTCGCTTCGCATGTATTGGTGCCACCTGCCATTGAAGCAGTGATGAATGATGCACTGAGCAATGTAGATGGATTTCTTGGAGCAGGTCATGTTTGCGCGATTATGGGCATGCATGAATATTATCCGCTTGTTGAAAAATACAAGATGCCGATTGTTATTACAGGTTTTGAGCCCGTTGATTTGCTGGAAGGAATTTTAATGACGGTGAAACAACTCGAAGCCGGTGAAGCAAAAGTGGAGAATCAATACGCGAGAATTGTTACGGAAGAAGGCAACATCAAAGCACAGGAAATAATTTATGAAGTGTTCGAAGTCACAGACCGCTTGTGGCGTGGGATGGAAATTATTCCCATGAGTGGTTATAAAGTAAAAGGCGCCTATCGTGAATTTGACGCGGAAAAAAAATTCAACATCAATATTGAAGAGGCACCTGAAAATCCGGAATGCCTTGCAGGCGAAATCATGAAAGGAATTAAGAAACCTTTTGAATGCCAGCACTTCGGTAAAAGATGCAAGCCTTCCAGTCCGCTGGGCGCACCAATGGTTTCAAGCGAAGGTGCTTGCGCCGCTTATTATCACTACTCAGCATACGCAGAACAAGTGACTTCACCATGAAGAGCCGCTTCATTGTTATCTCTTTCAATGGCATGCTACTGCGTGCAAAGAAAAATAACAGGTGAGCGAAGAAAGATGAAAACCATTTTTTACGAAGTTTAAATCTTGCAACACCGAATGAGTCATAAATCCATCATGCAGATGCAATGTCCGATGCCACAACTGGATTTCGACATCATTACGTTAGGACATGGCAGTGGTGGAACTTTAACAGCACAGTTACTTGACACAGGTGTATTCAGGCTTTTAGGTAATGAGTTGCTGGATAAAAAGCATGATGGCGCCATCTTCAATTTAGAAGGCCGGGTAGCGATGAGCACTGACACTTACGTGGTGTCACCCATTTTCTTTCCAGGAGGAAATATCGGGGATCTTGCAGTAAACGGTACCGTGAATGACCTCGCCATGTGTGGAGCAGCAGCGAAATATTTATCGTTGGGATTTGTGCTGGAAGAAGGTTTGAAGATGGAAGAATTCTGGGACATTCTGGTGACCATAAAATCAGCGTGTGAAATTGCCGGTGTACAAGTGGTGACAGGTGATACCAAGGTGGTGGAGAAAGGAAAAGGAGATAAAATTTTTATCAATACAACTGGTATTGGAACAGTGCATCCTGACGCAAACATTGATATTGATCGCGTAAAATCCGGAGATAAAATTATCCTTAGTGGCCCGCTGGCGCGTCATGGCATTACGATTATGAGTCAGCGTCGGGGTTTGGAATTTGAAACTTCCATTACCAGCGATACAAGACCTTTGAATAAAATTGTAAATGAATTATTGGATGAGTTTGGCAACTACATCCACTTGTGTCGCGATCCAACGCGCGGTGGAATTGCTACGGTGCTGAATGAAATTGCAAAGGATGCAACCGTAGGAATTGATGTGGCACAAAAAAATATCAATGTGGAAGAGGAAGTGCACGGCGCCTGTGAAATGCTCGGGCTCGATCCATTGTATGTTGCGAATGAAGGGCTTTTTATGTCGGTGGTGGATGCAACTGTAGCTGATGCATTTTTGCAAAAGCTGCAACAATGGGAACATGGTTCCATGGCCGCTATCATTGGCAATGTAGTAACCGAACATCCAAACCAGGTGATACTGAACAGTAATGTCGGTGGAAGAAGAGTGATCAACAGGTTAACGGGCGAACAATTACCGAGAATTTGTTAATGAAATATTGAATGACAACAGAAATCATCAACATACCTGATAAAAGCAGATTGCTGCAGGTACAATGCAAGGCTGCTTTGTTCTTTTATGGCGATGAGGGAAATCCATTAACATCATTTCAGAGAAGAAAAAAAATAATACGGATACTGCTGTTTTAGGATTATACCAATTTCATCCACCTATACGTTTCAGTACTTTAAACTAACTTTCGGCGGTAACTAATTTTCGCATATGAAAAACAGCATTATTCTTTGTTTCCTTTTATTATTCCTGACTACAATCATACGGGCCCAGCAGTCCGTTAATAAGTCAGTTTTGAAGTTGAGCGCAGAAATGAAGGAACCTTCTAACGCTACCATCGATGATTATCTGGGTGAGGATGAGAACAGTTTTTACGTGTTGAGAAAAAAAGTTAATGGCTACTCCACTTCATTTTTCGGAACCAGCGTAGGATTCATCATCGAGTCTTACGGGCACGACTTGCTAATGAAAAAAAGACAGGAGTTCGAACCCGGTATAAATGGAATGGTCGCTGAGATGGATATGGTGAAGTATATCGACGGAAAATTGTTTGCCTACATTTCATATGTAAACAGGAAGGAGGAAAAGACGGAACTGTATTACCAGGTAATAGATAAAAAGACGCTGCAACTTACAGGAACTCCTGTTAAGATAGCCGCGATTCCTTACAATAGCCGCAGCAAGCAGGGAGAATTCAGATACCAATTGTCCGTCAACAGAAAAAGCATTGCCATCATCTCCGCGCTGCGCGATGAAAAGCAAACCAAGGAAACTTTTACAACGAAAGTATATGATAGTAATATGAAAGAAGTTTGGTCGAAAAATATTACGCTGCCTTATGAAAGCGAGTTGTTTGAAAGAGAAAAACTATTACTAGATAACAACGGAAACATTTATCTCAGTGGCAGGCTTTACAATGAAAAATTAAAAGAGAAGCGGAATGGAATGGCCAACTATTCGTATAAAATACTGGCTTTTCGCGACAGCGGGAAAGTGGCAAAGGAATATGATATCGTGGTGGCCAACCAGTTCATTACAGATATTGGTTTTAATATAACAAATGATGATAAGCTGGCTGTTGCGGGTTTCTATTCTGCGCAGGGAACTTACAGCATTAAGGGTATTTCATTTACACTCATTAACGCGGCATCAGGCAGTGTGATAAAACAAGGTGTCAAACCTTTTGATGCAACATTTCTCGAGTTGTTTTCAAAGAGCCAGGTGGATAAAAAGGATGAAGAAATTTATAACTACGATCTTGACAACATCATTATCAGATCTGACGGAGGTGTGCTCTTGTTAGCCGAGCAATATTTTGTGGAATCGCGCTCTACCCGTTATTATACCGGTTCATCTTACACCACGCGCACTACTTATTATTATAACTACAATGATGTGATGGCTATTAATATTAATCCTGACCTGTCCGTTGCATGGGCTACTAAAATTGCAAAACGGCAGGTAACAACCGATGATGGTGGTTATTATTCTTCCTATGCATATGCGGTAGGCGGCGATAAGATTTACCTGCTCTTCAATGATAATCCTGATAATTTACTGGTTACTGATCCTTCAAAACTTGCAAAATATTCGGGTGTCAAAAGATCTGTTGCAACTTTGGTTACCATCAGTTCCGATGGCAAGTGGAAGAAAAGCTTATTGTTCAGCAACCAGGATCAGGGTGAAATTCTTCGCCCGAAAGTATGCAAGCAGGTTTCCGACCACCAGTTTTTTCTATATGCTGAAAAAGGGAAAAATTATGTCTTGGGAAAAGCGGACCTATAACTTTACGCACACATTTTTGGCTTCTGTAAAAAACCGCATGGCTTCGTTGCCACCTTCGCGACCTACACCAGAACTTTTCATGCCACCGAATGGCGTTCGCAAATCGCGGTGCAACCAGCAGTTGATCCAGATAATGCCGCTTTGCACCTGGGCGCCGACACGATGTGCACGTGTGAGGTTTTCTGTCCAGATGCTTGCAGCCAGGCCGTAAGCAGTGCTGTTCGCTAACTGCAAAACTTCAACTTCCGTTTCAAACGGCATGATGGTAACCACAGGACCAAAAATTTCTTCGAGATTTGTTCTGCAGTTCCATGGAAGTCCTTCAATAATCGTAGGTTCGATGAACCATCCATTTTCGCAGCGACCTTTTACTTTCACCACATTGCCGCCGCATAAAATTTTCCCGCCTTCTTCTTTTGCAAGGTTGATGTGATAATTGATCTTATCGAAATGTGGTTTGGAAACGATGGCGCCAATGCGCGTTGATGCTTCCATCGGATCACCAATTGTTAATTGTTTTGTTGCGGCAACAAAAGCTGTTTTAAATTTTTCGTAGATTGGTTTTTCAACTAAAATTCTGGAGCCGCACAAACAAATTTCCCCCTGGTTGCTGAAAGATGAAAGCAACGTTGTCTGCAACATTTTCTCAAAATCACAATCCGCGAAAATGATGTTTGGATTTTTGCCGCCCAATTCCAATGAAAGTTTTTTAAACATAGGCGCAGCAACTGTTGCAATTTCTTTTCCGGCTCTGGTGCTGCCGGTGAAAGAGATGGCTTTTATGTTTGGATGTTTCACAATCGCAGCGCCACAATGTGGTCCGTTACCATGAACAATATTCAATACGCCTGCAGGTAATCCGGCTTCGATGCAGATCTTTGCAAGTTCATAACCTGTCATGGGTGTTACTTCACTTGGCTTGGCAATCACACAGTTTCCTGCGGCCAATGCAGGCGCAATTTTCCAGGTAAACAAATACAAAGGAAGATTCCATGGAGAAATACATCCGACTACACCAATAGGTTGTCGCAATGTATAATTGATCGCACTGTTTTCCATGTTGTGCGATTCACTCGGAAACTGTAACACTGCCGTAGCAAAAAAACGGAAGTTGGATGCTGCACGGGGAATATCAAGTGATGCTGCAAGCTTCTTTGGTTTCCCATTATCAATGGATTCCACTTCAGCGAGGTAATCGTTTTTCTCATCAATCAAATCTGCAATCTTCAACAAGATTTTACATCGCTGTTCAGCCGGCATGTTGCTCCAACTGTCAAATGCTTTTTCTGCTGCCTGCACGGCATGTTCCACATCCGCGTCCTCCGAATCCGGCACTTGTGAATACACTTCACCGATGGCAGGATGATAGTTGTCGATATAATTTTTTGAAACAGGAGCAGTGAGCTGACCGTTGATGTAATTTTTTATCTGAAACATGTGTGTTGGAGTAAGGAAGGCGCAAAGGTAAGGAGGAAGGTGGAAGTATGATGTGTCAATGCATTAATGTGCCAAAGTGCCGATGGTTTGACGTGCCAATGACTAATGACTCAATGACAAATGCACCAATGACCCATTCACTAACGACTAACGACTTTTCAATGGATGTGCTAATATACCGATGGTTTGATGTGCCCGATGACTCAATGACAAATGCACCAATGACCAATTCACTAACGACTCAGGACTAACGACTTTTCATTAGCTGCAACATCAATGCGCAATCAACATCCTTCCAGACATTGAAAAATCTTTTGCAACAATGCTGACAAGGTAGATTCCGTTTGGCAATGCACGATCAGTTTTCAGCAATTGTGAATGTTGCAAACCTTTTAATTCCTGCCGCCAGCACATGCTGCCATTCATATTGTAAACTGAAACTGAACATGCTTCATTCACTATTTGATTGCTGAAAATATTAATCGCATCACCTTGCGGATTACCTGCCACCTGAATGAATGGCATAGGAACAGAGGTGTTTTGAACACCACTGATTTCATATAGCATTCCTTTCATCAGATAAATTTGTCCGGCTCCTCCATCGGCAAACACTACATAAAAAGTACCGTTTGAATATGCAATGTCCGGGTTTGTATGAAAACCTTCAGCCAATACATTGCTGATCGTATCCACTACTGCACCCAAACCGGAAGCACCGGTGAGTGAATAGGAAAATAATATGTTCCGGTGTCCCGCAATAATCTGTTCCCAAACTGCTGCAATGGTATCGCCACTGGCCACAATCGCGGGATGATTTTGAGAAGCGCCATTGGGTAAATTAAAAAGGGGTTTTTCAAAACCGGGTTGAAGTGTATTAATGTTTAGCGTTGATACGAAACACTTGTTTCCGTTAACGCCATTCATAAAAACACTGACCAGTGAGTCACCAATAATCACGCCCTCACCGCCGCTGGAAGGACAACTTTCAATTATCCAGTTATTATTGTCAATAATTCCAAGCTCATACGTATTGCCGCCATCGTGTGAAATCGCAGCGCGCATATCGCGCACATCGTTGATCGCATTGCGATAAATAACTGCGATCACACCGTCATGATAAATGATACTTCCCGGGCAACAATCGCAAGGGTCTGCACCCAATGTGGCAGTTACCGGAACATCACTTGAAAATGTATTGCCACCATCTAAAGATTTGGTGACCACATATTGAGGGTTGGAAAAATTTTCATCCAGTTTTGCATATGAAATTACAGGGTTGCCGCCTGGCAGTAAGTCAACACTTGAATAGCGAAGAAAATTGTTTCCGATATTATCTATGCGCAGTGTATCACTAAAGGTAACGCCCGCATCAAATGAACGGTGGAGATATGAATGGGTAGCATCCTGATTTACGTAAATAACATACACCGTATCGCCGGAAGCTTTCAGATCAGGACCGGTTAGTGAGAAAACTGTAGCCGCGAGACCATCCGGAGTGAGTTGAATTTCAGGGCCGAAATTTCCTGCATCACATCTTCTGCAGAATATCTTGCCACTTTCAAAATCGCCCCAGGCCACTACCGGAGTTGAATGTGAAAGTGCAACACGTGGCCAGTCTGTACCAACGCTTGAATTTACCACCACCGGACTTGTCCAGTTTAATGGTGATTGTGCAGGAAGGCGGATTGAAACGCAAATGATAGCGAAAATCAGGATTGTTTTTTTCATAGGTGTTATTGCGATAAAGATAATTTTTTTACCGGATGTTTAGTGATCATCATGAATGATCTATAGCACAAACCATTTTTTAATTCCTGCCTGTTTCCAACCTCATTCTTCCAGTGAGACAAATGAGTATAAACAGGTTTTCTAAAGATTGTATATTTCCTTTTCAATTTTTTACCTGAAACATTTTGAGACGCATTTTTTTTGCCATATCAATTCCTCCTGAAACCAGGCAATCATTGTGGCAACTGTTTTCGCACCAACACTATTTCGGCATTCGTTGGATTGATCAGGAACAACTTCACATTACTGTTCATTTTCTGGGTGAAGTAGAAAATGAAACTATAGCACAAATCGCATTACAACTTCCCGTTATCTGCAATTCAATTCCTGCTTTTGATTTGCAAATCGAAAACTTCAGGACGGTATCAAAAAATCAAAAACCCACCATGATATGGGCACAACTGGAAGATCATCTTTCATTTTCAGCATTGTGTCTTTCCTTGCGAAGCAGTTTTCCTACCGGGGAAACACGTATGCCACAACCGCACATCACCCTTGCCCGCATCCGGCAATTACATCAGCTTCCTTTCGATCTTCCAAAGGCAAAGCCATTTTTAATTCCCGTTAATTCGGTTGAACTGTGGGAATCGCACCTTCATGCCGATGGCTCAAAATATCAAGTGCTTGGACAATGGAAATTGAAAAAGTGAATTCGCCAAAAGAACCGAAATACTATCTTCACCACATAAACTTCTGCTAAACAACCCAAACCCTTTAAACTCTTCAAAACCTTCAAACTCTTTTCAACATGTACGCTATCCAATCCCGACTCCAAAATGAAATGGAGGAAATTAAATCCTCCGGCTTATATAAGCATGAACGCATCATCACTTCACCGCAGGGTGCTGAGATTACGGTGAATGGAAAAACGGTGCTTAACTTTTGCGCTAATAATTATCTCGGATTAAGTTCACATCCTAAGGTAACGCAAGCCGCGAAAGATGCCATTGATTCCCATGGTTATGGCATGTCAAGTGTACGTTTCATCTGTGGCACGCAAGACATTCATAAAACGCTGGAGCAAAAAATTTCAACATTCCTGGGAACGGAAGACACCATTTTATACGCAGCAGCTTTTGATGCAAACGGTGGTGTGTTTGAACCGTTGTTCAACGAACAGGATGCTTTGATCAGCGATGAGTTGAATCATGCTTCTATTATTGATGGCGTTCGTTTGTGCAAAGGACAACGCTTACGATACAAGCACAATGATATGGCCGACCTCGAAGAGAAGTTGAAGGAAACAGAAAATCTTCGCAGCAGAATCATTATTACTGATGGCGTTTTCAGCATGGACGGAACGATTGCACAACTTGATAAAATTGTAGCACTTGCAGAAAAGTACCAGGCCATGATCATGATTGATGAATGCCATGCTTCCGGTTTTATGGGAAAAACAGGTCGCGGCACACATGAATTTCGTGGCGTGATGGGAAAGATCGATATCATTACCGGTACACTTGGCAAAGCACTTGGTGGTGCTTCGGGAGGATTTACTTCCGGCAAAAAAGAAATTATAGAAATACTGCGCCAGCGTTCACGCCCGTACTTATTTTCAAATACACTGGCACCTTCCATTGCCGGCGCTTCTATCGCTGTGCTCGACATGCTGAGTGACACCACGGAGCTGCGTGACAAACTTGAATTCAACACCGGATATTTCCGGACAAAAATTACTGAAGCTGGTTTTGATATTAAGCCCGGCGAACATCCGATTGTACCCATCATGTTGTACGATGCAGTGCTGGCTCAAAAATTCGCTACGCAGATTTTGGAAGAAGGAATTTACGTAATCGGATTTTTCTTTCCGGTAGTGGCAAAAGGCAATGCACGCATCCGCGTTCAACTTTCCGCTGCGCACGATCAATCACACCTTGACAAAGCAATTGCCGCCTTCACGAAAGTGGGGAAAGAGTTGGGTGTGGTGAAATAAACTTACGACCTGTTCAGGATTAGTTTTTCGGATCCACCAATGATGTCGCTTCGGTGCGAACTGCTTCTTGTTGTTGGCCATTCTCTGAAGTTGATTCTGACAAAGTGGAACTTGTGGTGACGGTTTCTGATACTGATAAAACCTGATTCACTGCATTAGCCGTAACAGACTTCAGCGGACCGCTATGTTGCGGAAAGCGCTCATCCGCAAATTTTCCATATGCTTCATTGGCACGATTGGCTGCCACATTCCAGGTGAATGAAACATTGGAACTTCCGTTTTGTAATTCAATCACGTCAAATCCGCCGGCAGTTTTATTGGTCACATATACTCCATTGCAATCGCCTTCCAGTTGCACGAAAACCCGTAACGGATGCTTATCACTCACCTCAATATTTTTTGAAAGAACAGGATCAATATTGATGTGCGCTTTTCCATTTTGCAATTGTCCCGATCCATAATCCATGAATAAATTCTCCGGCGCTTCGGGAGCGGAAAGCAATACATACTGATCGTTCAGATTCTTCACTACGGTATTCACAGTTCCATTGCCGACTATTTTTCTTGGAATTGGTGCAGTGGAGCCTTCTTCTGTAGCAACATACGCCCAACTCAACCCCGCTCCTGAACCACTTTGAAAATAACCTCCTGCTCTAGAAGGCGCTCCCGGAGTGCCATTGGTATTGCTACTGGCATAGGCAGTGATGCCATAAGTAGTTCCATTGGCATTAACGCCCGAACCTGCTAAGGGAAAAGTATAGGTGGTTACGTTATTACCCGCGCCCATCAAACCGATTCCGTTCGCAGCGGTATTCGCAAAACCAAATGCGCCGAGTGTGGTTCCGTTAAATGTACCACCGGATCCACTTGTGGTGGAGGTAAGTGTGGTCATGTTATTACCGAGACCGGTAATTCCAATTCCACTTGCGGCAGTGGAGGAAACTCCATAAGCACCAAAGGCCGTTCCGTTAAATACGCCACCTGCTCCTGTTGCAGGAGCAGTTAATGTAGTGATGTTGTTTCCAAGACCAACAACACCCACTCCGCTTGCAGCAGTTTTTGCAATGGCATAAGAGCCGTAAGCATTGCCGTTAAAAGCTGCACCCGCACCGGTGGCAGGCGAAGTGAGTGCTGTGACATTGTTTCCCAAACCAACTACACCAATTCCACTTGCTGCAGTGGTTGCCAATGCATAAGAACCGATTCCGGTGCCGTTGAAAGCACCTCCGGATCCGGTTCCGGGCACTGTATAAGTCGTTACATTATTTCCCAGGCCGATAATTCCAATGCCACTTGCCACCGTTTTCCCGATGGCAAAAATACCCATTGCGTTTCCGTTAAAGGCACCACCGGCTCCGGATGCAGGCGTGGTGAATGTAGCCAGGTTATTGCCCACTCCAATTGTCCCAATTCCCGAAGCAGCAGTAGTGGCGAATGCGAATGCACCAACTCCTGTACCGTTGAAAGCACCGCCTGAGCCTGCCGTTAATGTGGTAAAAGTTCCGAGGTTATTGCCCACACCTAATATTCCTGTTCCTGAAGCCGCGGTTGTTGCAATTGAAAGAGCTCCAAAGCCGGTTCCGTTAAATGCTCCGCCACTTCCGGCAGTAAGAGTTAAAAAGCCCGCGAGATTGTTGCCCGCGCTTAAAATTCCTGTGCCGGATGCGGCAGTTTTGGCAAGGGAAAAAATACCCACGCCGGCACCGTTAAAAGCCCCGCCGCTTCCATTGACAAGGTATGTTCCGGCAACATTGTCTCCCAAGCCCAATACTCCTGTTCCGGTAGTGTTGGTATTTGTACCCAACACTCCAAATCCGGCTGATTGAATCGTGGAGCCACTTACACCACTCCCTGTTCCTGCTCCTGTTGCCGTAAGATTTGCAGCCACCAATGCGGAAAAGGTACCTATTGAATTGGTGAATCTTCCAGCATTGGCTACTGAAGAATAACCATAGACACCAGAACCGGTTCCTCCCGTGGTTGCTCCTACAATAGCACCGGAGGTGCCACTGGTTACAGTTGCATAAATTCCGGAGTTGGTAACTGTTGTACTGCTCAGTGTGATAGCTCCTACATAGCCGAGATACACATCTGTTCCTGTAGTTCCATTTGCATGAAGAGCTTTGCTGCCCGAAGCTATGTTGGTGGTATTTACCCTGAGCGAAGTTGTCTGGGTTGCATCGGTAATAAACAGGCGTTCCGTGAGTGATGGTGCGGTATTGATACCGATGTTCCCAGCGGCGGCGACTCGCATCCGTTCAATGCCAGTGGTTTTAATCACCCAGTCCACTGCATCTGTAGTTCCGATGAAATTGGTTCCTGCCGTAGTACTGCTATTGCCGGTCAACGACCAGTTGCTTGCCGCTGCGGCAGACCATGCGGGAATGCCGGAAGCATTGATTGTAAGCAGTTGGCCGCTTGAACCATTGGGTATCGCTTTGAAATCGCCATTAGAATTCACATACAATATCTTATCAGTATTGGCCAAAGGAGCTGTAATGTGTGTTCCACCCAATACACTGCTCAATCCTTCCAGCCGAATGGTGCTGGATGTTCCGCCTATGTGAAGTTTGGTGAGTGGATTCGCCACCGCAATACCAACATTTTGTGCGGCAAGTTTTTCAGAATAGGTAATGCAGGCAATTACTAATATGAAGGTCGAACGGAGATAAGCAGAGATGTTTTTCATCGAAAGAAATTTATGGATTTCAAATTTAAATAAATTAACAACGGTGTTTACTTAATTAATAAACAGCAGAACTTGTTTTTGCGTGGCAGATACATCTTATGCAAAGAAGTTTTTATAAATTAGACGATTGCATGGGATGAAAAAAACGCAGTGCAGGTTTCTTCCGGTGAAAACAGCTTGTCAATCGTGAAAATTAAATTGTTCCTGATAGTCTTTACTTTCTGTCTTTCAAAACAGGGAGCAACACAGGATCTTTTATATCTTGATGGCGCAGGTGCTTCACCAAACCTGACCATTCAAACCGGTGCACAGGTGTATGTGCAGGGCGGTTTTGTTGCCAATGCAGGAAATACTTCTATCCATGTAAGCGGTGAGTTACATTTGATTGACGGCGTCACTTCCACATCATCTCATTTTACAGACAATACTGCCGCCGGATGTATACAGTCAACGAGCACTGGTACCGTTTTTATTGAAAGTGGATTGCTCCAAAATGTGAGTGCTGCCAATACAACATTCTACAATCTGTACTTTAACAACAGCAGTATAAATTCGAACGGCATCCGTATGTTGACAGATGTTAATGTAGCTAATCAGGCAACATTTCGGGATGGACTTGTGTATGCAAACACGAAAGTGCTGCGCATCACTTCAACTGCCGCTACTGCTGTTACTTTCTCCGCACCGAACACTAGCAGCTATATACAAAGTTGGCTTGCTGCTATTTATCCTTCGGGAAAGCTCGATCGGGAAATGATCAATAACACTTCAATCTATGCTTTCCCGGTAGGAAATACAGTGCAGGCGCAATTGCTGGAAGTGAAGCCCACGAACATCACCGGCATATCACGCTTCAGCGCTTCGTGGGAAGACCCGGCGATTGGAACTTCGTCTGTTGCGCTTACCGAATGCGGAACATCTTATTTGTCCGTGAACAACGGTGGAGAATGGCACCTGCGCCCGGCCAATGGCGGTACGTATGGCTCTGGAAGTTTTTCCGCAGGGCAAATGACCATTAGCGGTTACAACCTGTCTGTATTTTCAGGTTTGATTGACAACCTTTTTGGGATGCTCACCCGGCCTGAAGGAAGTGTTACTACAGCCACATGGACCATTCCTGCTCCCTCCTGTACTTCACTTGCGCCTTTAAATGCTGCCGGCAGAACTGTTGCCTCTGATTATGCAACGCGGATTAATCTCACTGCCTGGAGCGACAACCTCAGCCAGATTGGAATAGGTGTTACCAGCATTCCGCTTCCAATAGAACTTCTTTCTTTGGTTGCATGGAGTGCAGGTAATGCAAACGAACTTTCGTGGATCACCGAATCCGAAATCAACAGCTCTCAGTTTGAAGTGGAGCGCAGCAGTGACGGGAAAAATTTTGATTCGATTGGGGCAGAAAGTGCAGCAGGCATTTCTTTCAAATCACTTCAATATTATTTCACTGATCATCACCCGGCAGTGGGTTTGAATTATTACCGCGTGAAAATGATGGACCTTGATCAATCTTTCCGCTATTCAAATGTTGTTTCTGTTGAACGAAAAGGAGAATTGATGGAAGCAATTTCCATTTATCCGAATCCTGGTGAAGATGATATAACGCTGCATATAGAATCAGATCATGATAAATATCTGATGGTGCATCTTACAGATGAACTCGGTCGTGTGTTGAGTTCGGCTGAGATCAGCGTTCATACAGGAACCAATTTTTTTCCGATTCAAACCGCTCATCTTGCATCGGCTGTGTACTATGTCCATATTGTGGACACAAGGACGAATAATTCCTGTGTTTTTAAGTACCTGAAGGTTGATTGATTATTGCGCTAATCTGCCTTGTCTATCACAAGACACGGAAACGGACTCAATTAGCAGTCTCCGTTTACTACATCCAGCTTATCGATATAAGAATGAATGCTACCGGAGTGTTTAAGTTTTTGAAGAAGGATTGAAAAGCTATCTTATTATAAGTGACTATCTAAAATCTCAATAAATTTCCCATCATTCCTTACTTTTTCAAAGTCCCTTACATATCTTTGCACCGCCATTTGGCAAATCCCTTAGTCTTTCCCCAAAATGTTACGTCGAGTTGCCCATAAGTTGTTGTTGCCCATCGTGTTAGTGATCGGTTTTTCTGCTAATCTGTTGGCAGAAGTGCCTGAAGCCGCTGCTCCGGAACAACACGCATCTGTTTCAGCATCCGAAGCAGGGGAGGCTAAGTCGGAAGGAAAAGAAGCCGCGGAAGAAGGATTCAATCCGGGAAAAGTGATTATCGAACACATCAGCGACAGTCATGAATGGCATTTATTCTCTTTTAAAAAGACAGATGGTTCGGAGTTCGACGCTGTTTTGGCTTTGCCGGTAATCCTTTTTTCACCTTCAAAAGGACTGAGCATATTTTCTTTTGCCCGTTTTGAACATGGTCATGCCGAATACAAAGGATTCAAAGAAGAAGAAGGCGTTATTTCAGCCACCGATGGCAGTCCTGTTTATGATATTTCACTTACCAGGAATGTGATTCAAATGATGATCGGTGTGGCATTGATGCTCTTGATCTTCCTGTCAGTTGCCCGCAATTTTAAAAAGTATGGTACGAAAGCGCCGAGAGGTCTTCACTCCGTAGTGGAAGTATTGGTGATGTTCATCCGCGATCAGGTGGCAAAACCACTGCTCGGAGAAAAAGCCAATAAATACCTGCCTTATCTTCTTACCTTATTCTTTTTTATCTGGATCAACAACCTTTTAGGACTTTTTCCGGGAGCCGCTAACGTAACGGGCAACATCGCTGTTACCATGACACTCGCTGCATTCACTTTTATCTTAATGATGGTGGGATCCAGCCGCAATTACTGGTCACACATGGCTTCACCTCCCGGAGTTCCCGGCGCAGTATTGCCAATTCTTGTACCGATTGAATTTATCAGTAACCTCGTTGTAAAGCCCTTTGCACTCATGATCCGGTTATTTGCCAACATGCTGGCCGGTCACCTGATTGTACTGTCATTTCTGATGCTGATTTTCATCTTTTCAGCCATGAACATTTTTGCCGGTTTAGGTGCTTCCATTTTCTCAGTAGCATTTGCCATTTTCATCTACCTTCTTGAATTGCTGGTGTGTGCCCTGCAGGCATACATCTTTACCATATTAACGGCCTTGTTCATCAGCGAAGCGATCGCAACCGGCGGGCACGATCACGATCACAAAGAATCTCATCACTAACATTTTTTTCAAATCAATTAAACTCAATTAATTATGATGCATTTACTGAGCATTTTGTTTTTAGCTCTTGATGGATACGCACAAATGGGTGCTGGTATCGGAGCTGGTCTTGCTGCTATTGGAGCAGGTATTGGTGTAGGTCTGATCGGCGCCAACGCGCTGCAATCCATCGCCCGTCAACCGGAAGCAACCAACGACATCCGCACTAACATGTTTATCACTGCCGCTTTGGTGGAAGGTGTTGCGTTGTTCGGTATCGTTGTGTGCGTTCTGATCCTTTTCCTCTAGTAAGTCCGGTTGAATTCAGAAAAGCTGAATCGCAGCGCCTGATGAAAAGCAGCTTATTGCTTTAATGGGTGGTGTCTTCTTTCTTTATCTGAGTTAATTATTGCTTACCAGGAAAAAGCAAATTTCTTTAGCACAAAACAGAAACAGCCTACACATGCAACTCTTACAACCTTCATTGGGATTGATTTTCTGGACAGCAGTCATCTTTCTGCTGGTCCTTTTCATCCTGAAAAAATATGCATGGAAACCCATCCTGCAAGCTCTCGACGATCGTGAACACACGATTGATGATGCATTGAAAACCGCTGAACGTACCAAGCAGGAAATGCTGGGTATGAAAAGCGAGCATGAAGCCATGCTGCAACAGGCCAAGCAGGAACGCATCCAGATATTGAAAGAAGCCAAAGAGGTGAAGGAACAGATTATTGGTGAAGCAAGGGAAAAAGCCAAGGATGAAGCGGCCAAAATTATGGAAGAAACGCGCCGTGACATTGAGAACCGCCGTAAAGAAGCAATCATCGACGTAAAGAATCAGATTGGTCATATGGTAGTGGATGTTGCAGAAAAAGTGTTGCGTCGCGAACTGAGTAACAAGAGCGAACAGGAAGCGTATGTAACCCGCCTTGCCAATGATTTATCCGCACCACAGAATAATTAACTGAACCATGCGCAATCCACGAGTAGCATATAGATACGCCAAAGCCCTGGTTGATTACGCTGTTGAAAATAAGCAGCTTGATGTCGTGAAAAAGGATGTCGATCTGCTGCGCGCAACTACCACTCACGAACTGAATGCTGCCATTTCATCGCCGGTAATCAGTGGCGACAGGAAAGCAAAAATATTCGCGGCCGTTTTTCATGACAGGGTAAGTAAGGTGACGGAAGATTTTTTCTTCCTGCTATTTAAGAAGAACCGTGAATTTGTTTTGCGTGATATCGGTGAAGCATTCGACAAACAATACAATATTATCAAAGGTATAGTAGTGGTGAATCTCACTTCTGCCATTCCACTGAGTCCGCAATTACACGACGATATTTTTAAAAGGGTTTCGGCCTTGCCAAGATTTCATGATAATACCCTTCAACTGAATGTAATAATAGATCCTGAAATAATCGGCGGGTTTGTTTTAGAACTGAACGACAATAAATTTGACGCCAGCATCCGTCACGACCTGCATTTCATCAAGCAGGAATTCATCAGCAACCTTTATGAAATGAAGTATTAACGATAATAAATTTTAAAGCATTATGACAGACATCAGACCGGAAGAAATCTCCGCCATCCTTCGCGAACAGCTCAGCGGTTTTAATACCTCCGCACAGCTCGAAGAAGTGGGAACCGTATTGCAGATAGGTGATGGTATTGCCCGTGTTTACGGACTTACCAATGTGCAGGCAGGTGAGTTGGTACAGTTTGAAGAAGGAACCCGTGCTATTGTATTGAACCTTGAGGAAGATAACGTTGGTATCGTGTTGATGGGTAGCGGAGAAACTATCAAGGAAGGAGATACTGTTCGTCGTACCGGAAAGATTGCTTCCATCAGCGTTGGTGAAGGAATGGTAGGCCGTGTGGTAAATACACTTGGCGATCCGCTCGATGGCAAAGGTCCGATTGAAGGCACCTTGTATGAAATGCCGCTGGAAAGAAAAGCACCTGGCGTATTGTTTCGTCAGCCGGTAAAAGAACCATTGCAAACGGGTTTGAAAGCTATTGATGCGATGATACCGATTGGTCGTGGGCAACGTGAGTTGATTATCGGCGACCGCCAAACCGGAAAGACTGCTATCGCGATAGATACAATTATAAATCAGCGTGAATTTTACGATCGCGGAGAACCTGTGTTCTGCATTTATGTAGGCATCGGACAAAAGGCTTCTACAGTTGCCAACGTGGCAAAAGTTTTGGAAGAAAAAGGCGCGCTTGCCTATACAGTTATCGTTGCCTCCTCAGCTTCCGATCCTGCGCCGTTGCAGTTTTACGCACCGTTTGCCGGTTGTTGTATCGGTGAGTATTTCCGTGATACAGGCCGCGCTGCATTGATCATCTATGATGATTTAAGTAAGCAAGCTGTTGCCTACCGTGAAGTTTCCTTGTTGCTGCGCCGTCCACCGGGACGCGAAGCTTATCCTGGCGATATTTTCTACCTGCACTCCCGTTTGCTGGAACGTGCTGCGAAGATTATTGAATCGGATGATGTGGTTAAGAACATGAATGATCTTCCTGAATCTATCCGTTCGATGGTAAAAGGTGGCGGATCATTAACTGCATTGCCGATTATTGAAACGCAGGCTGGAGACGTATCCGCATATATTCCTACCAACGTAATTTCCATCACCGACGGACAGATATTTTTGGAATCGAACTTGTTCAACTCCGGTGTGCGTCCTGCTATCAACGTAGGTATTTCTGTAAGCCGTGTGGGTGGTAATGCTCAGATCAAATCGATGAAGAAAATTGCAGGTACGTTAAAGCTTGACCAGGCGCAATACCGTGAATTGGAGGCCTTCTCCAAATTCGGTGGTGACCTTGATGCTGCTACCAAAGCTGTAATTGATAAAGGTGCGCGCAATGTTGAAATCCTGAAGCAGAAGCAGTTTGCGCCGATGTCAGTTGAAAAACAGATTGCCATCATTTATCTTGGTACGCAGGGCTTGCTCGGTAACGTTCCCGTTAAGAGAGTGAAGGAATTTGAAGAAGCCTTCCTCAACGTGATGGACGCGCATCACAAAGATGTGCTGGAAGATTTCCGGAAAGGAAACCTGAGTGATGCTAGTATAGCGACCATCAAGAAAGTAGCGAAGGATGTTGAAGTAGCATACGTAGAAAATAAGGCTGGTGTTGTAAAAGGAAAATAACTCAGTTACAAATTCATTTTCCGGCAGTCAAAGCATTAACAAATGTCTGGTCAGTTAAAAGAAGTCAGAAACCGAATCAAGAGCGTACAGAATACGCAGCAGATCACCAAAGCAATGAAAATGGTGAGTGCAGCGAAACTGCGCAAAGCAACAGATCGCATCGTGCAGATGCGACCATTTGCCAATAAGCTCAATGAGCTGATGAGTAATATTGCATCTGATCCTGGTGTGGTGATTCAACTGGCACAGGAACGTGAGATAAAGAATGTATTGCTTGTAGTGGTTACTTCCGATCGCGGTCTTGCTGGTGGCTTCAACTCTACTACGATAAAAATGGCGCTGCAAACCATTCATGAAAAGTATGCAGAGCAGGCGAAGGTTGGTCGTGTAACAGTTCTTCCCGTTGGAAAAAAAGCCAATGATGCTTTTAAGAAGTTGCCTTATAAGATCAATTCTGATTATGCCCTCATGTTCTCAACGCTTGACTTTGTGCATGCGTCAGGAACAGCAGAATGGCTGATGAACGCATTTAAAAATAATGAGTATGATGTGATTGAGATTGTATATTCACAATTCAAGAATGCAGCTACACAAATATTTCAGGTCGAACGGTTTCTTCCTGTTGCGAAAGCCTCAAAAAGTAAAGGAAGTGCGTCTGTCAATTTCATTTTCGAACCTGATCAGGAAGAACTGGTGAATGAGCTGATTCCTAAAATCCTCAAGACTCAATTCTTTAAAGTGTTGCTGGATAGTAATGCCTCTGAACATGGTGCCCGTATGACAGCGATGGACAAAGCAACTGATAACGCGAAGGAATTGCTCAAGGATCTTTCCATAAAATACAATCGCGCCCGCCAGGCCGCTATCACTACAGAGCTCACAGAAATTGTGAGTGGCGCCGCTGCATTAACCGGAAATTAAAAAATCAAATTTGACATTAAGGCACGGAATACACGGAGCTATATTTTCCGTGTTCATTCATGTTTCCGTGGCGATTACTATGCAATACCTATTTGAAATCCGTGATTTTGTTGTAGAAGAGTTTGCCACGGAGGCACGGAAATACACGGAGCTATTTTTTCCGTGTTCATTCATGTTTCCGTGGCGATTACTATGCAATACCTATTTGAAATCCGGGATTTTGTTGTAGAAGAGTTTGCCACGGAAGCACGGAAATACACGGAGCTATTTTTTCCGTGTTCATCTGTGCTTCCGTGGCAAATATAATTTAATGCCATTTTGAAATCCTTGATTTGTGGGAAATAGAGTTTGCCACGGAGGTGCTGAAATACACGGAGCTATTTTTTCCGTGTTCATCTGTGCTTCCGTGGCAAATATAATTTAATGCCTATTTTGAAATACTTGATTTGTGGTAATGGGATTTGCCACGGAGGCACGGAAATACACGGAGCTATTTTTCCGTGTTCATCTGTGCTTCCGTGGCAAATATAATTTAATGCCTATTTTGAAATACTTGATTTGTGGTAATAGGATTTGCCACGGAGGCACGGAAATACACGGAGCTATTTTTTCCGTGTTCATCTGTGCTTCCGTGGCAAATATAATTTAATGCCTATTTTGAAATACTTGATTTGTGGTAATAGGATTTGCCACGGAGGCACGGAAATACACGGAGCTATTTTTTCCGTGTTCATCTGTGCTTCCGTGGCAAATATAATTTAATGCCATTTTGAAATCCTTGATTTGTGGGAAATAGAGTTTGCCACGGAGGCACGGAAATACACGGAGCTATTTTTCCGTGTTCATCTGTGCTTCCGTGGCAAATATAATTTAATGCCATTTTGAAATCCTTGATTTGTGGGAAATAGAGTTTGCCACGGAGGCGCGGAAATACACGGAGCTATTTTTTCCGTGTTCCTTCGTGTTCCCTGGCAATGAATTCAAAAGATTACTCGCTTGATATCCAGCTTCACCCTTCCGAAATTAAGAATCAATCCCACTTTGCACCCTGAGCATTTCAGGTAGTTGATGGTACGAGCTAAATCATCATCTGCAATTTCGCTTTTTGCTTTCACTTCAAGAATCACCTTATCAAACACTACAAAGTCCGCATAAAATTTATGCGGCAGAATAATGTCTTTGTAAGGAATAGCGTATTCCTTTTCGCGCTGATAGAAAATTCCACGTTTTCTTAATTCATATTCATAAGCGTCTTTGTACACTATTTCAAGAAACCCAAATCCTAAAATTCTGTGAATCTCCATTCCCACGCCGATGATGATATCTGTTTCATCTTTTAATGGAAAGTTTTCAATTCTGATAGTTGTTGACATACGATCAATTTTATATAGTGAAATGATAGAAAATATAAACAAAGATAAGAAGCGCGTATAAATTTAAAATGAATTACTTTTTTGCCGGAAAGATTTGTTTCGGCACGAAGAAACAGAAAAGCGCAGAAATATATTTTCATGTCATGTGAAGCAATTAAAATGAATAGGCAGTTAATCCGGTCTATATCTGCATCTGTTGTAACAAAGCTTGATAGTTTGCATTTCCCGCGTGATACTGTTTAAGCATACGGGCGGTTTCCTGTGCTTTAGGAATATTATTTTGTTGCATGTACAAAATGGTGATTGCATATAAAACATCACCATCTGTTGGATTGATTTTCAACGCCTGCAAAAATATTTTTTCAGCTTCAGGTGCTTTACCCGCCTGTTGCAAAAACAGTGCATAATTATAATAAACTCGGATGTTGACAGAATGCAAGTCAATCGCTTTTTGAAAAGCTTTTTGAGCTGCTTCAGGCTGCTTTAGCTCAACATACAATAAAGCAAGGTTATAATAAATGACATCACTTGCCGGCTCTGCTTTTTGTGCCTCAAGTAATTGCTGCAATGCCTCTTCATTTTTACCGCGTTCATTTAATGTCGAAGCAAGGTTCACACGCGCAATTGCCAGCAGATTGTCTTTTGCAATCGCGATAGTATAAAATTTTTCGGCTGCATCAAGGTCATGCAGGCGCCTGTAATAATCACCAGCCTGTACATTGCCTTGCGCAAAATCTGTTTGATAGATAATAAACCTTTCGTACTCACTTCTTGAATTACTAAAGGCGTTCATATAGGAAGTAGGAACCTGATTGTCGGGTAATGTGGTGAATAATTCTGCCGCTGCTATACGTACAGCCAATACCTTGTCTTGTAATAAGGGAGCAGCCGCATTTATCCATAATGCCGGGTCGTAGCCAAAGAGTCCTTTAAGAGAACGGTATCGGACATCAGCAGAAGTGTCACTGAGGTATTTCAAAAGTATTGGGCCGCTGTTTTCGGTGTTGAGTCTGCTGATGTAATCAAGAGCAGTAGCACGCACGATATTCGGAACTGCAGTATCGCCGGCTAATTTGCTGAGATGTGCTTCGCTGTTTGCATTCAACTGACTGCCGGGAATAAGGTCTTCAGCAAAATGGTATTTTCTGACAGCACCGAAATTCTTTTCGATTGATTGTGCTGCCCATGTTGCAGTCTTGTCTTTATGGCAACTATTGCAGGTATTCGGTGTGCCATATTTTACCGTTAAATCCGGACGTGGAATCCGGAAGCTGTGATCATGACGAAGATCAACACCCATGTATATTTTTGATGGCATATGACAATTGATGCAACTGCTGCCTTCACTGCTTTCCGCATGCATTGTATGTGTGGGAAGATTGTATTTGGCAGGTGCATGACACTGAGAGCAAACTTTGCTTCCTTCAAGCTTCAGGTTACCGCTGTGAGGATTGTGACAATTCGAGCACATTACACCACGGTGGTACATTCTGCTTTCAAGAAAAGAGGTGTAGTTGTAATCTTCATCATTCATCTGACCATCAGCAAAGAAAAAAGTATTGGTGGGCAGCTCCGCAATAAAATCGTTCATGAATTCGCGACCGGGCAAAACAGCGCCTGTAATATCAGCCCGCCTCGCATGGCAATAACCGCAAGTATTCACTTGTTGTATCTGGCCTTCTGCTTTGGTCATGTGCAGCATTGATCCGGCCAATTTTTTATCAGTCTTGTAATTGCTGCTGTTGATATAATCGATATGCAACTTTCCGGGACCATGACACGATTCACAGGTTACATTCACTTCATTAAATGTTGTTTTGTAAGTGTCACTGACCTGATCATATCCTTTCTGCACATTGGTGCTATGACAACTGGCACACATCGTATTCCAGTTCTGTCCGTTGCCAGTCCAATGCAGCCAGTCTCCGGCAGGAATTTTTTGTCCTGCATATTGATGAAACCATTTTTTGTTTTTTGTATCCCAGCTCGCTCTCGTTGACTGCATTCTTCCGCCTGGAAATTCTATCAGGTACTGTTGCAAAGGCGTAAATCCAAAAACGTACTTCACTTCGTAGTCATAATATTTTCCGTCTTCACCTTGTGTATTGATGAAGAACTTTCCATCCTTTTTAAAAAAACGGGAAGTAACACCGTCTGCTGACAGCACTGCATTATTAAAGTTTCCATATACCGTAGAATCATTTGCAAGAAGCATTGCCTTGTAATGATGAGAAGTTATCCATTCGGAATGCTCTTGCGTGTGGCAGGACTGACAGGTAGTGCTGCCGGCGTATGCGTTCTTTTCTGTTATGATTGCTTTTTGCTCAACCGGTTTGCATTTTTCGGTAGCAATAATTGCAACAAAAGCTAAAATAAAAACGCATAAAGTTATCCGGCTTTTCATTGATTCACGGTTTAAAAATAATGTCTCTTTATGGTCCGTTCAAATGGTTCAGTCAAATTTAGTTTTATTCTTAAAGATGTTGCATTATAAGGGGGAAGAGTGGTTTTTCCTTGCTGCAAATGCATCCGATTGTCACTAGAATTTGAAAGAGCCGAAAGGAATAATATATCTGATCACAAACCGGCAGCGGAAATTTCCCCCCCCGCAGCGGAAAAATTCGAATTGTAGAATGGAATTATTGTTTCGGAAAAATTTTTATCTATGAAAAAACTTCTTTTACCATTTGTTGCACTAATCGCATTATGGCAATCTTCAGATGCACAGATGCTAAAGAGTTGAAACAAATTGAATCGAATTATTTTCATGTTCGCCCGTTTACCCGCCCTTGCGTATCTTTAGTGGAAGGAGTATGCAAACGAAAATATTTTTTCTTTTCATTGGATTGCTTACCGGATACCGGTCAGGTGCTCAGATAATCATCACATTCACCATTGACGTTACGGGCTTTGAAGTAGGAACCGGAGGCATGCATATTGCCGGACAGTTTGCTACAGATAGTTCAATCAGTATTACTGAAGACTGGGCGCCCGGAGTAACAGGCAGCGCTATGACACTCTTGTCAGGTTCAGCATATCAGCTCAACGTCACTTTTCCATTCAGTGCAGCAGGTAAGTTGCTGGAGTTTGAATTCGTGCGCGATAGCACTTGGAACAATGCTTCAGGAGATGTAAGCGAAGGAAATCCTACCGACTGTTGTCTTGATCTTACTTGTGGTGTAAGCGATCAGAGCGGTGGAATCAATCGCATCATAACAATTCCTGATTGTTCAGGCACCTATAATTGTGCCTGGAATATTTGTTCGGATCTGATAGCTGCTCCTACTCCGGCCATTACTGTTACACCCGGCAATGTCTTGATCTGTAAAGGAGACTCCATACAACTCAATGCTTCAAGTATTGCAACTGTTAATTGGCAAGCTGATGCTACTTTGAGTTGTTGGCAGTGTAACAATCCCATCGCTTCGCCTGATACTACCACCTACTATTATGTAACGGCAACAATTGGCAACTGTGTGGCAGCGGAATCCATATTCGTTGAAGTTGTTGTTCCTACCGTGAAAGCTTCTTCCGATACACTTTTATGCAATGGCGCCTCAGCACAATTGAGTGCAACCGGCGAAGGAAACATTTCGTGGTCGCCTTCAGCAGGTTTGAGTTGTACGATGTGTGATAATCCGGTTGCCTCACCAACTTCCACCATCCTGTATTATGTTTCTGCTGCGGCTGGAAGTTGCCTCGTGAAGGATAGTATTTTAATAACGGTAGATGCAATCAGCATCAACGCAGGTAATGATGAGCAACTTTTGCTTGGCGACAGTGTCCAGTTAAATGCTGACGGCGCCTCACAATATTCGTGGCAACCACCGGACGGATTAAGTTGTATTGACTGTGCTTCGCCGGTTGCTGTTCCGATAGTTACTACCACTTACACACTTACAGGCACTTCTGAAAATGGTTGTAAAGCAATTGATGAACTTACAATTGAAGTGATCGTGCCTTGCGATGGAATTTTCTTTCCCAATGCTTTCACACCAAATGGTGATGGTCGCAATGAAACATTCGGTCCGATCAGCGACTTGCATCCTCCTATAAAAGCATTCCGGATTCATAACCGTTGGGGACAGTTGGTATTTGAATCAAACAACTTCAGCGGTCAATGGAACGGCAATTTTCACGGTGAGCCGCAACCGCTTGGCGCCTATGTTTATGATTTAGAACTAGTATGTGACGGAGGAACTGTTGTATTGAAAGGTCTGGTATCACTGATCAGGTAACCACGGGAATTTTCTGAGTAAACTTTGGCAGGGTTTAATCCGTGTAGTATCCTTGATGTTTGTTGCTGTAAACCCTGCTAAAGTTGACGACAATTCCACGGTAACATCTCTCATCTACTTTTTCAATCTTGCATTCATACCAACAATTGCATCTCCGGTAATATCATGCTGCGGTTCTGCATACAATACCTGTCCGCCTTCCACCACTGAAAGTATCACTGAATATTTACCGGAAGCATTGTAATCGTTGATGAAAGAATCCAATGAATCCTTCAGCTCTTTGTTGAACAGATCCAGTTGGTTTTGAAGATCGCCGCTCAACTGACTTTGCAGTTGTTGAATATCAGCTTGTTTTTTCTGCAGACTTTGCTCTGTTTCCGCAAGTTGTTGCTGCGTCATGGTAGAAGCCTGTTGCTGTGCTGTTGCATATTCTTTTTGCAGCTCCTGTCCTTTTCTTGCCAGCGTGGATTCCATTTGTTTTTGCTTTTGTTCGAGCTCTTTTTTCTTATTCACGAACAAAGTGTAATTGTTTTGCATCGAGTCAATATTGATCGTTGCAATGCGTGCAACAGTTGTTGTACTGGTATTTGAAGTTACAACCGGTGCATTTTCAGAACTTGTAGCTGCCGGAGCATTACTTCCAAGCTGAATAAACAGCAGTGCAGCAGTAATAACAGTGAGTACAACATTCCAGGCAATGAGCAGGGATGATTTCATGAAATAGTTTTTTTGCAAAAGTAAGGGTTGAATCTAAGTGTTGCTATACTAATTTTAGATACTTTTTCTGGAACGGTGGAAAACAAATTGTCGCAGTCGGACTCATGACCGCAGATAAGCTGATCATGATTTTCAAGCCAATGAATATCTTTTTAAGAAATCATTTCCACACAAAGGGTAAAGCATGCAAAATGGATACTCCTCAGTTTTTCTTTGCGGGCTTAGCGCCTTTGCGCGATTGATTTTAAAGTCCATTTTATATAAACCACTTTCCCAACTACAATTTAGTATGCAACCGCTGGAAGTGTTGGAAATCTTTTTTTTCATTTGTTCCCTTTCATTGCGGTAATTTCTTTCTTCAGGCGATTGATTTGAGGCAAGTGATGATTAAAATGATCCTGGAAGAACTGCATCATTTGAATGACATTCAATCTTCCTGCACGTGGATGCTTGTAGATCTCACGGCTGATGAGATCTTCCGGCAGGTTTTCAAGAAAGGATTTCATCTGAACGCGTGTTTCATTCCAACGTTGAAGCACTTCTTCAAAGGGCAGGTTTTCCGAAGCGGCTGCCAGCACTGCCGGAGCTTTCCATTTATAGCCTGACCTTAAAAACAGCGAAAGTGCTTCCGAACGAACAGTTGCACTCAACCCTGTTTTGTGAACTGATTTTCCACCCTGCATTTTTTTAGTAGCGTAAGTGATGGAGGCGCGTTCAGAAAATTGTAAATGGTTGAGCACCTGGTTCACCGACCACTTGTCAGCGTTAGGTTTGAATTGAAGAGATCCTTTTTCTAGTTTTTTTAAGTCGTCCATTAATTTTACGCGTGAGACTTCCAGCGCATTGAATTGGCGTAGCAGTTTTGTTTTTTGCATGGTTGAAAATAGTGAAACGCTGACAATCTGACTTTCAAGATTGCAATCCTCTCTTTTTTGTCGTCTCAGTTTTCATGTTTAAATTACCACCATGCCGCTCAATCCCATCGTACTTTCAATCCCCATTTTCTTTATCCTCATCGGTATTGAAATTATTTATGATCGCATCACGCACAAACATCTTTATCGCTTGAATGATGCCATCAGCAATATCAGTTGCGGCATTTTTGAACAGATCACTGGAACCTTTGCAAAGGTATTTACAGTGGCTTTATATGCAGTGGTGTATGATCACTTTCGCTTTTTTACAGTGCCTGATAAATGGTATTGGCTGGTGATTCTTTTTCTGGGCGTTGATTTTTTTTATTACTGGGCACACCGGATGAGCCATGAAATAAATTTGTTCTGGGCAGGTCATGTCGTACATCATCAGAGTGAAGAGTATAATCTCTCCGTAGCGTTACGGCAGGGTGCTTTGCAAAAAGTTTTTACTTCGGGTTTTTATCTGCCACTGGCCTTGTTTGGATTCAACCCTGCCTGGTTTTTGTTGCTGGCAGCTTATAATACTTTGTACCAGTTTTGGATTCATACGGAAGCCATTCGAAATCTCGGCCCATTGGAATATATTTTCAATACACCTTCACATCACCGTGTGCATCACGGTAGAAATCCGCAATACATTGATCGGAACCATGCAGGTACCCTCATCATTTGGGACAAACTGTTTGGAACTTACCAGCAAGAAGAAGAAAAAGTAGTGTACGGCATCACCACGCCAACGCAGCGCTGGGATCCTGTATCGGCTCATGTGAGTCCGTTTACAAACATGTGGAATGATTTGAAACTCGTGAAGGAATGGCCGGATAAAATCAGGTTGTTGTTTATGAAACCCGGTTGGTTACCTCTAAAATATGGTGGCTATCGCAAACCCAAAGTAGTGCAGGTGGAAAGCTATGAGAAATTCAATACGCAGTTGAACCGTGAAATGAATAGGTACCTGCTTGTACATTTTCTGCTGATACTCGGCGGCGCTTCTTTTTTTCTGTTTAATCTCTCCAACCTTTCTTCATCGGATCAAATGGTGATTGCTGCACTCATCACATGCTCTGTAATGTCAAGTGGTTTTTTGTTTGAAGGAAAATCAGGGGCTACACTGTTTGAAAGTATCAGACTGTTGTTAACCGGAGCAATCTTATTATTTATGCTGAAAAATGCAACGGCATTTACAACCATTGCGGTCTTGATTGCTGTTATAGTATTACTTTCTGTTTACTGGATACAGAAATTTTATCAAGCTCCACTTTCCAAAATAAGTGCATGATGACCAGTAAACTATTTTCCTTTCAGGCATTTTTTATTCTTGCAGGAATTCACCTGGTCGCCATACTTTGCGGTGAGTCAATGAATCAATTGGCAATGGTTACCAAGCCATTGTTGTTGCTGATGCTGATCATCATTTTTTATCTTCAATCAACAACTGCTCCTGTTACATTTCGAAATTTTGTGCTGGCTGCACTTTCCCTTTCCTGGCTGGGTGATGTGTTATTATTATTTCAGGAACAGCATTCAGATTTTTTCCTCGCAGGTCTGATTAGTTTTCTCGCAGCACATATTTGTTACATTCTTGCATTCAATAAAACTTCAGTTCGCCATTCGCAAACAATACTCCGGCAAAAGCCATGGCTGATAGTATCGTTCATTGGTTATGGTGCGTTTTTTTTCTTCCTGATAAGAAATGGACTTGGCAATATGCTCGTGCCTGTAATGGTTTACATGGCCGTGATTTTATGGATGGGAATTGCAGCTTTGAATCGATTCCGCCGTGTTGAATACAATAGTTTTGTTTTGGTGTTTGCAGGTGCATTGTGTTTTATGACGAGTGACTCTCTACTAGCCATCAATAAATTCGCAACACCGTTTCCAATGGCGGGATTCCTGATCATGCTGACTTACATTGCAGCCCAATATTTAATCTCGAAAGGCAGCCTGAAACAAATTGCATCGGAGAACATGAAAACAGGTGCGCCCAATTTGTAAGTGGTATCACTACTTCGCCGGAAAAAAAATACTGATGCTCATTCTCACGCGCTTATCCTCATTCTTTATTTGTCCCGGAATCCACGTCGGCATCAATTTTACTACTCTTACAGCTTCGCTGCCACAATCACCTCCAATGTCTTTTTTTACTTTCACTTCACTAAGCGAGCCATCTTTTTCCACCACGGCTGATACAGTTACTATTCCTTTGAGATTATTTTTTTTCGCGGCAGCAGGATATTTTAAATTCTGCGCAATAAAACTTTCCATCGCTTCCTTGCCGCCCGGATATTCCGGCATCACAGTGGCGGTCTCGTAAATTTTTGTGTCTTCCACCACTGCAGCAGTATCATTCAAATTGTTGGAAGTATCTTTTGGTGTTTCACTTACATTTTCTTTTTCAGGCCGCTGAATGGTTTCAATAAAATACCTGAGCCAATATTGACCTGCACGATAATCAAAAGTCATTTCTTCCGGTGAGAAGGTAGCGGTAGCCGCCTGGTCATTCGGATCAATCACCTCGTAGGTAAAGATGTTTTCCTTGCGGGATTGTTTGGTGATTTCAAGATAAAGGTTAGTGGGTCCTTGCGAGATCGTTATCAGCGAACTGTCGATGCCGATTGTAGAGGAAGTGTTTCGTGTGGAGCGGTTGACCATGTCTGACCATCTCGAACAGGAGAGCACATATTCCTGCGCAGATAACTGTTGTAAAACCATCAACAGGCAGGTTGCGGAAATCAGCAATGATTTTTTCATAATTCGATAAATGAAGCAGTAAAACTACGTTGCGGCAGAACAACAGTGCAAAGTTTTTTCAACGGTAGTAAAAAACTACTTTTGCCATCCGGTTTTTACTTTTAACAATAAAATTTTTATGTACAGAACACATACCTGCGGTGAATTGCGATTGAAGGATGCAGGTTCATCAGTAACCCTTGCTGGTTGGGTACAGCGGATCAGGAACTTCGGCGGCATGCTCTTTTTGGATATACGTGATCGTTATGGTATAACACAACTGGTATTTCCTACAGGTTCACAGACAAATAATCCTGAAAAAAGCGCTGCAACAGCAGCAATGGCCAATGAACTCGGTCGCGAATATGTGATTGTTGTATCGGGAAAGGTAATGGAGCGCTCTGCTAAAAATGCAAACCTTACTACCGGTGACATTGAAATAGTTGTTGAGCAACTTGAGATTCTCAATGCCGCCAAAACGCCTCCTTTCACGATAGAAGATGATACGGACGGCGGTGATGAATTACGAATGAATTACCGCTACCTCGATTTAAGACGCGGGCCGAACCAGTATAATTTATTGCACCGCCACCAGGTGGCGCGTGCTGTTCGTGAATATCTTGACGGACAAAATTTCGTAGACATAGAAACGCCGCACCTGATTAAATCAACTCCGGAAGGAGCACGTGATTTTGTGGTGCCATCGCGGTTGAATCCCGGACAATTTTATGCCTTGCCACAATCACCGCAAACATTCAAGCAATTATTGATGGTGGCAGGTTACGACCGGTATTACCAGATCGTTCGTTGCTTTCGAGATGAAGATTTACGACAAGATCGTCAGCCTGAATTCACACAGATCGACTGTGAGATGGCTTTTGTGCTGCGTGAAGATGTGCTGAACATGTTTGAAGGCATGGTGAAATTTGTTTTCAAAAAAGTGCGTGGCATTGAGTTACCTGATTTCCCACGAATGAGCTACGATGATGCCATGCATGATTACGGAAACGACAAACCTGACATTCGCTTCGATATGAAATTTGTGTACCTGAAAGAAGGGGATATGAATGTAGTGGGCGGAAAAAATTTCAAAGTTTTTGATGATGCTGAAATCATTGCTGGTATTTGTGCTAAAGGATGCGCCGATTATACGCGCAAACAATTGGATGAGTTGACTGAATATGTGAAACGTCCTCAGTTAGGCGCTAATGGTTTGGTTTACATTCGCTGCAATGCGGACGGTAGTTTCAAATCTTCCGTTGATAAATTTTATGGTGCAGATGATTTGAAACTTATAGCAGAAACATTCAATGCTGCCCCGGGGGATTTAATTTTGGTGCTTGCCGGCACTACCGCGAAAACCTGTAAAGCACTGAGTGAACTACGTCTTGAAATGGGCAATCGTTTAGGTCTGCGGAAGAAAGAAGAATATAAGCCATTATGGGTACTCGATTTTCCTTTGTTTGAGTATGATGCAGACGAGAAACGCTGGAATGCAATGCATCATCCGTTTACTTCCTGGAGACCTGAAGATGAATCCTACTTTGCATCAGATCCCGGAAAAATAAAGGCCAACGCATATGATATCGTGTTGAACGGTGTTGAAATAGGGGGAGGTTCAATCCGCATTCACAAGCGTGCTCAACAGGAACAAATGTTCAGTATGTTGGGATTGTCAAAAGAAGAAGCACTCGAAAAATTCGGGTTCATTCTGAAAGCATTTGAATTTGGTGCACCACCACATGGTGGCATTGCGTTCGGCTTCGATCGTTTCTGTTCTATGACTATTGCCAACCAGGAAAACATCCGTGATTTTATCGCCTTTCCAAAAAACAACATGGGAAGAGACATGATGCTGGATGCTCCGGGAAACATTGATGAAAAACAAAAAAAGGAACTCGGTCTGAAATAGCGGGAAACATCATTCTGGTTTAAGACAGGACAGTTATTGCTCTTTCATTGAAGGAGCTACTCCCTATCATTTCTCTTCGCAATCAATAAGCTGATCTATTCTTCGAAATGACAAAGTTGTTGTTCCTCCACCTTTCATGCTGCATCTGACTGCAGATCAATTGCAATAGGAGCGAAGAGTATCAGTATATTTAGCCCGAATTAAACTTCCAAATCTTGTCTGCACCTTATGATTTCGGTATGATCGGCCTTGGTGTTATGGGCTGTAACCTTTTGCTCAACATGGCTGATCATGGTTTTGCCGTTGCAGGCTTTGATCTGGATGCAACAAAAATTGCTGCATTGGAAAATTCTGCTACTTCCGGCACTTCAGTAAAAGGTTTTCCAACGCTTGATGCTATGATTGCATCACTTGCACTTCCCCGTAAATTAATGATGCTCGTACCTGCGGGAAAACCGGTTGATGATGTGCTCAACAATTTGCTGCCGCTATTACAAATAGGTGACGTGGTGATTGACGGTGGCAATTCGCATTATACAGATACACTTCGCCGGGTGAAATTTATGCAGGAAAAAGGCATTCACTTTATAGGAATGGGCGTTTCCGGTGGTGAGCAGGGAGCCCGTACCGGTCCCAGTATCATGCCCGGTGGTGATCGGGAGGCTTATGCAATCGTTCAACCTGTGCTGGAAGCTGTCGCAGCTAAAGTAAATGGAAATGCCTGTGTTGCTTACCTGGGAAAAGATGCTGCAGGTCATTATGTGAAGATGGTTCATAACGGCATTGAATATGCCATCATGCAACTGATCAGTGAAACATATTGGTTGTTGAAACACACCATGAATTACAACAACGATCAGCTGCATACAGTATTCAAAAGCTGGAGTGAAGGACCCATGCAGTCATTTTTGCTGGAGATTACTGCGGATATTTTTTTGCAACCGGATGATAAATCCACTAACCGGTTAATTGACAGTATTCTTGACAAAGCCGGATCCAAAGGCACGGGTAAGTGGACTTCCCAGGACGCGATGGATCTTCCTGTTCCCATTCCGGTGATTGACATGGCAGTCTCTATGCGTGAACTTTCTTCATTTAAGGATGAGCGTAAACAAATCGCTGCGCTCTATCCAACAGGCAAAGAAATGGATCTGGCGACAATAAATTTTGTTACACAATTACATGATGCCTTATATTTTTCAACGATCCTTTGTTATGTGCAGGGACTGGCCATGCTGCAAAGTGCTTCTTCCATTTTGAAAATGGATATTCCTGTTGATGAAGTGGTGCGTGTGTGGAGAGGAGGATGTATTATCCGTTCAGCTTTGCTCGAAGTTTTTTGGAAAGTCTTTCAATCAAATTCACAACTGACTAACTTATTGATGGATGAAAACGTCGCAACATTACTTCGACCCAAAGAAGAAAATCTTCGTGCAGTAATTATTGCAGCCACTCAGCGAGGCTTACCTGTCGCTGCGTTGATGTCAGCTCTGGCTTACTTTGACAGTTACCGCAGTGCATTACTGCCAACAAACCTCATACAGGCGCAGCGTGATTATTTTGGAGCGCATACCTATCAACGAACAGATAACAACGGCACCTTTCACACTCAATGGAATTCACAAGTTTAAAATAACCATGCAACTAATAAATCGTCCAAAACCCACCATCCTATTCATATTTGGCGGAAGTGGTGACCTCAATTACCGCAAGCTTTCTCCTGCACTTTACAATTTGTTTTTGGATGAAATGATGCCCGAGCAGTTTGCGATTGTAGGACTTGCCCGTGCACCTTTCAAAGAGGTTGCGTATCGCCAAAGACTGCTGGATGGTGTGAAGAAATTTTCCCGCAGGAAAAAGGAAATCAGTAAAAAATGGAAGGAATGCGCACAACACATTTCTTACCTGCAAATGGATGTGACGGATAGTAAATCATATTCAAAAATATCAGCTATTATTGAAAAGTATGAAAAGGAGTGGAAGACAAAACCTGTTGTGGTTTATTACATGGCAGTAGCTCCGCAATTAGTCTCCACCATTGTAACCCACCTCACAAAATTAAAGCTGTGTGATGATGCAAAATTTACGCGGGTGGTGGTGGAAAAACCTTTTGGTCATGATTTACAAAGCGCACAGGCATTAAATCAACTGCTGCTTGGAATACTGGAGGAAGAACAGATCTTTCGCATTGATCATTTTCTTGGAAAAGAAACCGTGCAGAATATTCTTGCCATGCGATTTGCCAATACATTGTTTGACCCCATCTGGAACAGGTATTATATTGATCATGTTCAGATCACTGCAGCAGAAGCCGTTGGCGTTGAAGGCCGCGGTGCTTACTACGATCATTCAGGTGCTTTGCGTGACATGGTGCAGAACCACATGTTGCAATTGATCTGCATGGTGGCCATGGAAGCTCCTGTTGCGTTTGATGCCAACGAGATAAGAAATAAAAAAGTGGATGTGCTGAATGCGATCCGGAGAATCTCTAATGATATGGTGCATGAAATGGCGGCGCGCGGACAATATGCAAGTGGTACTTTAGATGGGAAAAAGGCAGCAGCTTACAGAAGAGAAAAGGAAGTCGCGCCTAAATCAAATACGGAAACTTTTGCTGCTGTAAAATTTTATGTAGACAACTGGAGATGGGAAGGCGTACCATTTTATGTGCGGACCGGAAAATACCTGCAACGTAAAACCACCATTATCACTTTACAATTTAGACCCACTCCGCATTTTGCATTTCCACCCGAAGCCGCCGACACTATGCGGCCCAATCGTGTCACCATCAGTATTCAACCGGAGATGGATATCCGCATCCGCTTCCAGTCTAAAAGGCCGGGTCAATCCATGATTCTTGATCCGGTGGATATGGTGTTCAATTATCATGATGCGTATGCTGGCAATGAACCGGAAGCATATGAAACACTGCTATTGGATGTAATGCAAGGTGATGCCACGTTATTTATGCGATCTGACCAGGTGGAAGCTGCCTGGAAGGTGATACAACCCATTTTAGACGTGTGGGAAGAAAGATCGACAGTTGATTTTCCTAACTATAAACCAGGTTCTTGGGGCCCTGAAGATGCGGAAGCATTGATAGCACGGGATGGCCGCAATTGGGTCACACTGCCATCAAATGAGGACTGATGAAATGAATCCCCGCTCATCCGTACAAATACATATCGGGAAAGATCCCGTTCAACTGTGTAAAAATTTAGCAGAATGGATTATTGAATGCATTGCGGATGTGCTGCGATCACGTGATCATTTTAACCTTGTTTTATCAGGTGGCAACACTCCCAGACAATTGTATGAATTGCTGGCACAATCTCCCTACCGGGAAAAAATAGCCTGGTCTCAACTGCATATTTTTTTTGGCGATGAAAGATATGTTCCATTCGACGATAAACGGAACAACGGAAGGATGGCGCAAGACGCGCTTCTTAATCATGTTGCAATTCCTTCTTCACAAATCCATTACCTCCGCACTGATCTGCAACCTGAAGAAAGCGCTGCTGAATATGAAACTATCCTGAAGTCACTATTCAGTGAGAAGGAAATTTCATTTGACCTCGTATTATTGGGCATGGGTGATGACGGACACACCTTGTCACTTTTTCCCGGCTACGAAATAATTTTTGAGAAAGAGCGCTGGGTAAAATCAGTGTATAATATCGAACAAAAAGAACAGCGGATTACGCTTACAGCACCAATCGTGAACAAGTCAGCCAGCATTGCTTTTCTGGTAACAGGCATACAAAAATCAACAACCATCAAAAGTGTAATACAAGGAAATAACGATCCCGAAAAATTTCCATGCCAAATCATTAAACCAATAACCGGATCGCTGCATTGGTTTATAGATGAAGCAGCGGCTTCTTTGATTTCATGAGTCAAGGTCAGCACTTTGATTATTTTTGGATCCAATAAATTAATACCGATGACGCCAATGATCTGTTCCATGAAAAACAATAGAACTTCCGGTTATCTGAAAACAAAGAGGAAAATTCTTTTGCAGAAAACGATTGCAATTATATTTGCTTTGCTGATGAGTGCTTCCGTCTCTAAGGCTCAGGTTATCGACTCTGTCACCATCCGCAATATTTTTAATCAGGCCCTCACCAAAGGAGAAGCATACAAAAATCTGGAAGTGCTTTGTCGTGATTATGGAAAAAGACTAGCCGGTTCGCCCGGAGCTGCAGGTGCAGTCAATTACACGCAGCGCTTAATGCAGCAATATGGTTTTGATTCTGTCTGGTTGCAACCCTGCATGGTGCCTCATTGGGTGCGTGGTGAAAAGGAAACTGCATATTACATCACCAACAAATCAGAAAAGAAGGAACTCACGATTTGCGCATTGGGAAATTCAACAGGCACCGGCAATAAAGGAATTATTGCTCCTGTGATTGAAGTAAAAAGTTTTGCGCAACTCGATTCGTTTGGCAGAAAAAATATTGAAGGCAAAATCGTTTTCTTCAGTCATGCGATGGATCAGACAAAGATCAGAACTTTTGAAGCTTATGGTGAAGGTGTGCAATTCCGTTGGGGCGGTGCAGCAAAAGCTGCTAAATATGGAGCAGTGGGAGTGATGGTACGCTCTGTTGGGACTTCGCTGGACGATTATCCGCATACAGGAGCAATGCATTATGAAGATACAATTCCAAAAATTCCGGCCTGTGCAGTAAGTACATTGGACGCAGAAGAATTAAGTGCACAAATCAAGCGTGACCCTGCTACTAAAATTTATTTCCGTCAGAATTGTGAGATGTTGCCTGATGAGCCTTCTTTTAATGTAATAGGTGAATTAAGAGGTTCAGAAAATCCGAAAGAATTCATCACGGTAGGTGGTCACCTTGATGCCTGGGAAACAGGTGATGGAGCTCATGACGATGGCGCCGGCGTAATGCAATCAATCGATGTTTTGTATTTGTTTAAATCGCTGGGCATTCGACCGAAACATACGATTCGTGCAGTGATGTTTATGAATGAAGAGAACGGAAGTCGCGGCGGAATCAAATATGCTGACGAGGCAAAGGCTAAAAATGAACAACATTTGTTTGCCATTGAATCGGATGCCGGTGGTTTTGAGCCACGTGGTTTTTCATTTCAGGGAGATAAAACTGCCATTGAAAAAATAAAAATATGGCAACCATTTTTTCTGCCGTATGGAATATATGACTTTGAAAATGGAGGCAGCGGTGCAGATATCGGTCATCTGGAAGGCAACTGCAAAGTGTTGTCCGGATTAATGCCGGATCCTCAGCGGTATTTTGATTATCATCATGCTGCAAGTGATACTTTCGATAAAGTAAACCGGCGTGAGCTCGAACTTAGTGCTGCCGCCATGGCAGCATTGATTTACCTGATCGATAAATATGGATTGTAAAATTCATGCTTGTCGGAATCAGGCATCTTTGCCTTTTCTTCCGGCAGCGCCGTCTTTCTGAATTTGTGCTTTAGCATCCGTTGCTTTGACTTTCCGGCTGTCCAGGTCGTCTCTTATTTCCGGCCTCGGTTTCTTGGTAACACTTTGTTTATTCTGTTTGCTCATCTGATCTCTTGATGATTTCATATTCATGTTTTGTGATGGTTAAAAAATTAAAGTTGCTCTTCAATATCATCTGAATTTTCTTCCAGATCATCATGACGGTCGCCTCCAATGCTATAGGTATTGTTCTCTTCGTCTTCAGAACCAACCATCTCATCGTCATCGTCCAGTTCACTGCCCGGAACATCGAGATCTGAACCGGCCATGTCAACAGGCGCTGTTCGTTTTTGTAAAAGCAAATCATCTTCATCCGAAGTGTTTATTTCATCACTTCCAAGCGCTAAAAAATCTGCCTCTGTAAGATCTGCTTCACTTTTGCCTTCGTTATCTTCCGTTTCCTCCTCCTCCTCATTTGTTGTCGCGGGTTGATTTGCTGAAGCATTATTTTTATTTTTTTCAAGGTTTAAGGCAACCGTTTCAGGGGAAAAATTTTCCTCATTTAGGTCGGTTTTTTCCATATCATTTGCCGGATTCATAATATCTTCTGAAGCCGGATATGGGGGATAAGCAGGAGAATCTTCACCCCCTGTCTTTTCATTTGATTTTGTTGATTTCGATTCATTAGTTTTTACTGAAGTTGGTTTTACAGTTTGATTTTTCATGGTCGCTATTTTTATAAGGTTAGGTAAATGATGAAGTCAGGGTTTGTAAAATGAATGGTCAGAAAAAAATTTAACTAACAGACTATTTTTTTTCCCTGCTAAAAAGTAATAGACCTGCACCGGCAACAATTAGAATAACACCGGTTACGGGCGACCAATAAATGGGCGTCCGTTCTTCCTTTTTAATTTCAAGAGCACCAATGTCCACTACTTTTTTCTTAGTGATAAGCGTGAAGCCCGTAAAAGCGGTCATCAAAATGCCTATGGCGAGAACTGCAATTGCTAACGTTTTCATATGCTTTGTTTTTTAGAAGAATAACTTCCTATAGAAAAATACGAACCACAATTTGATGGTTAATGAAATAGATGGACTGGAAACTGATTATTTTATAAAAAAACGCTCACATCAGTCTATTGAGCTGCGGTATATTGTAACCTGATTTTCAATTCAGGAATAAATATTTTTACAAAAAAATTTCCTTGTTCAAATCCCGTCCATATCGCTATAATGATGTAAGGCTGTTCATCGTACTTATTCCAATTATTGCGGCCATCAATTATCATCTTACCTATGTCAATATCCGTTTAGATTGGTTCCTGGTACTTACTTTTCTAATTGATACACAGCAGGGTTATGTCGGCTGGCTTTGCTGCAGAGCGGTCATTATTTATCTCGATCGTGTTTATCCTTATCAGCGCAATACCACAAAGCGGATTGTTATTCAAACAATTACCAGTTCTGTTGCGGGAGTGACTGCCATCATTCTGCAAACAATGCTGGTGAATTGGATTTTTACAGATCATCCGATGCCGGTGTCCTTTTTTACCGTAGATGTTGTCATTATTTTCATTTGGTTCCTTGTTGTAAATGGTATTTACATTGGCTTGCACTACTATACTATGTGGCAGGATACGGAAGATGCGCGTTTGCAGGAAAAACTCGTCCGGAGTGAAGGTTTCATGGTTAAGTTTGGTAAGAAAAATATTTCCATACCCTTTTCAGAAATTGCCGGGTTCACCATTGAAAATGAATATGCCGTTCTTTCTACCACTCAATCCAAAAATTACTACCTCGACGAATCGCTGGACATGGTGGAACAAAAGCTACCACCTGAATTTTTTTTCCGGCTGAACCGGCAGTCTATCATTCACCGTCAGATTGTCACCGGCTTCGATCGTAGCGAGAATGGAAAGATCAATGTACTTATCAGGTCGAATGAAAATTTTCCCAATACTATATCAGTGAGTCGCTTGAAGGCGCCAGCTTTTAAAACATGGTTTCAACCCGCTTAATGGCTGCATTTCGAGGGAAATTCTGCTACACTTCACCGGAATTGTCGGCTAATAGCTTGTTTTCACCTTATTAACCATTGCATATTTGCAGCACACAAAATTTTTCAGCTATGAAGTTTACTTTTTCCATTTGCCTCGTGTTGTTATTCCAAACGACATTTAGTCAGGCACAGGATTCCGATGCACCGGAAACAGACTACCGTAATTTTCCAATTATTGTTAGCGTACAGTTTCAGAATTTCGCGCTCCCTTTTCATGATCTCAAAAGCAATTTCACACATGTGGGTATTGCTTTGGGCACCGAAGTCAGTTTGAACGGAAAACAAAACTGGGCGCAACAGTTTCAGGCAGGCTATTATTTTAACAAAGATGCAGGCAACGGATTTTTCACCTACACACAAACTGTTTATCGTCCTGCCATTTTCAATCATTTTTATCCTGAATTAAAAGCCGGTATTGGATGGCAAAGAGTCTTTCATCCGGTTGATGCATTTGAATATTCAAATGGTCAGCTCACTTCTACTGCAGCTGGTAAATCGCAGTTGATTGTTCCATTGGGAATTTCTTTCGGCTACAATAATTACAGCACCAAAACTTACCTGTCGCCTTTCATCAGTTACCAGGTGATTCCTGCTTTGTTCTACAACGATGGTATACCACTTAGCTTTTATTCGCTCTTCCAGATTGGTACACGCATTCATTTTAATTACTAAAAAACAAAATCATCCAACATGAAATATTTTTCGATTCTTGTCATCGCTCTACTCGCATCATCGTGCAGCAAACAAACCTGGGAAATAGCGGGAAATGCCTGCACTTTAGAGGAGGATATCAATGTCAATTATTCCAAAGCCAACCAATTGCAAAGCCTGATAGACAAGTATGCTTCAAACGGTTTACCAGGCGTTGCTTTGGTGGTTTACTCGCCGGAAGGTTATTGGGCCGGCGCTTCAGGTTACGCTAAACTGGAAAACAAAACGCTCATGCAACCTTGCCACTTGCAGTATTCGCAGAGTGTTTCAAAAACCTATCTCGCTGTGGCCATTCTAAAATTGAATGAAGAAGGGAAGATCAACCTTGATGAAAAAATCACAAAGTATCTGCCTGAAGAAGTAACTAAAAAAGTGACTGGTGCTGAAAAAGTGACGGTGCGCCAATTGATGAACCATACTTCAGGTGTTCCTGAGTACAACGACAAGCCAGCTTATGTGAGTTACCTTTTGCAACATCCTTTGCATGTTTTTACCACGATGGACTATCTTGATTTTATTGAAGGTGACGATATGCAATTCGAACCCGGAAGCAAACGTAAATACACCAATACCAACTATTTACTGCTTGCCTTGATTGGTGATCAGCTTACCGGTGATCATGCGAAATACTTGCGTGATCAGATTTTCAAACCGTTGGGATTGGTTAATTCATACTATCGTGAAGATGCAAATTACCTTGATCAGCCAGGCCTTGTAAATTCTTATTGGGACCGCTACAGCAACAGCGTGATTGAAAATTGTTCGGAGATGCAAAAGGTGAATGTGGGATCCTTGATTGGTGATGATGGAATCATTGCCTCGCCGATTGATTATGTCAAATTCCTGAAAGCTTTATTTGAAGACCAGTTGCTTACGCAATCATCCATGGATCAGATGCTCACCTTTGTGAAAAATGACACTGGAAAATATGCTTATGGTTACGGTTTGGGTATCAGTAACGATCCATACAAGGAACACGATGTTTATGGTCATTCCGGCGGTGGCATTGGAGCAGGTTGCCTTTTAGAATATATTCCTGATAAGGACACTTACTTTTTCGTGGCTATAAACATCGGAACCATTATCAGCAGTCCGATTACCGAAAAAGCTGCGAGTATCAGGGAAGATATTCTGGATGTTATACTTGAATAAAAGCTGTCGCTGAATTAAGCCTCTATTGGCACCAACTTTGGCAGGGTTTGAACGAGATAACAAAATGAGGTTATTCTGGTTGAATCCTGCCAAAGATTAACTGCTAAAGCACCAAGTGCATCTTCTAAAACTTAAAATACACAAACAGTCGCCCGAAGTTTTTACTGTCATTTTCAATACGGTGATACATTGGTTTGATATGTGGCTGTTGTAAAAACCGTTCAACTTTTTTGCGAAGCTGCCCGCTTCCTTTTCCGGGAATGATTTCCACTTCCCGGATTTTTTTATCGATCGCGTCATCAAATGCTTTTTGCAATGCATTATCAATTGCTTTGCTGTTGTTGTAAATATCGTGCAGGTCAACTTTTATACGGGCCATTATGAAAAGTTGTTGAATGAGGTGCTTAACTGATTGAATTCTAAAATGGCAAGTCTAATAACAAACCGGCAATCCTGTTTCCGGCTTTGATTTGAACAAGCGTGCTATTAAATGGAAGGTTTAAAATCATCAACACATCAACCAATTGTTTTCATCGGCACATTGAAATCATTGGCACATCGGCACATCATCTCCACCTCACCCTTCCCAACTCGTCCCCTCCTTCCCATCCTTCAACTGAATCCCTGCCTTTTGCAAATCATCACGGATCTTATCCGAAGTAGCAAAATCTTTTTTAGTGCGTGCTTCTTTACGAAGGGAGATCAGCAACTCCATCAATCCATTCATCTTGCTGTCGTCATTGGCCTTCTCACTTTTTAAACCGAAGATGTCTGATACAAAATTATTGAAAGTAGTAACCAGCAATTCAAATGTTTCTTTGCTGATGGATGAAATGGAAAGCTGTTCATTCTTCCAGGAAAAAATACTGCCACTCAGCTCAAACAAGGAAGCCATCGCCATCGCTGTATTCAGATCATCATTCATGAATTCAGTGCAGGAATTGATCAATCCGAGTACCCTTGTGTTTTCATCAGCGTTGAAATCAGCGCTGTTTTCCCGGTAGGAAAGTTTATTTAATGTTTCGAGTGCATTCATCAATCGCTGCAATCCTTTTTCTGCTGCCTGCAATGCTTCGTTGGAAAAATCAAGCGTGCTACGGTAATGTGTTTGCAGAATGAAAAAACGCAGTGTCATCGGTGAATACGCTTTGTCCAGCAATGGATGATCGCCGTTAAACATCTGTGAAATAGTGATGGTATTGCCCAATGATTTGCTCATTTTCTGACCCTTTATAGTGATCATATTATTGTGCATCCAGTAGTTGGCAATGGGAAGTCCTGTTGAAATTTTCGTTTGCGCAATTTCACTTTCATGATGCGGAAATAAAAGATCCATACCGCCGCCATGAATATCGAACGGCGTTCCTAAATATTTCGACGACATGGCAGAGCACTCAATGTGCCAGCCGGGAAATCCTTCGCCCCATGGACTTTTCCATCGCATGATGTGTTCCGGCGGCGCATTTTTCCAGAGCGCAAAATCAGCAGGATTGCGTTTTTCACCCTGACCTTCCAACTCACGGCTGCCTGCAATCATCTCCTCAATTTTTCTTCCTGATAAGCGGCCGTAGTCATTTTGCTTCGCGTATTTGGTCACATCAAAATAGACCGATCCGTTTACCACATAAGCAAATCCCTTTTCAATAATGTCTTCGATCATGGTGATCTGTTCTACGATGTGACCGGTGGCCGTAGGCTCAATACTGGGCCGCAAAATATTCAGCTTGTCCATCATATCATGATAGATGTTGGTGTACTTCTGCACCAGTTCCATCGGCTCAAGGCGCTCCAGCTTTGCTTTGTTGGCTACTTTATCTTCCGATTCGCGGTCCTCTTCCTCAAAATGTCCGGCGTCTGTGATGTTTCGTACATAACGGACTTTGTAACCGGAAAAAGTCAGGTAACGGAACAGGATATCAAAAGTGACATAAGGACGTGAATGACCAAGATGTGTTTCTCCGCTAACTGTCGGTCCACAAACATACATACCCACATATGGAGCATTGATTGCATTAAATATTTCTTTCGTGCGGCTTAAGCTGTTATAAATTTTTAACTGGTTCATGGCGCGCAAAGATAGGAGATGATCATTCATTTTTGAAATGATTGACTACATGGGGTGTACTACATTTCCACCATTTGGTTTTTTTCACAAAGGCGCAAATCCCGCGAAGTTAAATACCCTTATTTCCTTTTCGGCCTTTGCGACTTTGCGAGCGACTCTTTTTTAAACATTTTGGTAATGAATTCAGTCCAATAAGCAAAAACAAACTCTGGCGATCTGTCTTTGTATTTTGTTAAGCGTTAAGAAAGTCTGAACAGATATTTTTATAGATTGTCGTACACCCACTACATGCGATGTTGAGCGCTATAAACTGAAAGTTGACTATTGTCAATTCATTTGAAAGCAAAGCACCTGTAATAAGACTGAAATGGTATTTTTGAAAAAAGAGCCGACATTGATTCAATCAAAATATATTTCTTCTGCAAGTTTTGGGATGGCGATCATTTGTTTTTTTCTCCCGTTCATGAATGTGAAGTGTAATGAAAAAAATCTGGCGACTATCAGTGGAATCGAATTGGTAACCGGATCTAAGTTGAACATACAGCAGAATGCCGATCAATCAAATGAATTGAATAGCACGGAAAGTCATGAGGAAACGGAAATTCAAGATCAGACCATCAACCGCAATTATTTCGCGGTAGCTGCATGGGTACTTGCAATCAGCGGGTTGGTATTAAGTTTCCTTTTCTTTCTGCAAAAAGAAATGATACTGAGTGCGGTTGGACTTGGTGGCGCACTTTCGTTGATGTTGATGCGCATACAGCTCGACAGTTCACTTGAAAAACAATCCGGTGGCATCAGCAATTACCTGTTGCATATTGATTATGTTTTTGGATATTGGCTGGCCATCGTATGTTTTCTTGCAGGCGGACTGAGTAATATGTTGCAGCATATTGATGCCCTTAGAAATGATTTGGAAAAAGGTACGTAACAGGTTTGTGAGTCATTCCATGATTACAAATTCTTCTCAGGAAGGAAGGTATTTTCTCCATGTTTCGGATTCAGCCACTGTTTTAATCATTTGATTTCTTTCCAGCAGAAAGCATTTCATATAATCGGTGAGAAATAATTTTTCGGCCAGCGTTCCCAATATTCCGAGTGGCGCTTTAAAATGGAGATGATCAGTCATGATGGTTGTATTTCCCTTTGATTCAAATCGATGTTCATGTTGCATGCTTTTGAAAATGCCTTTCACCATGGTATCCGTAAATGAATTTGGGTTGTCAAATGCCGTAATCGCGACTGTAAGTTGCTGGTAAACACCTAGATGTTTGGCACGCCAGATAACTGATTCATTCGATCCGATCAATCCTGCAGTAACGCCGGCAATAGCTTTCTCTTTTGTTTTGGAAGTGGAATGCATATGCAGATCAATACTCCGTGAAAGATCAAAGCAGCGCTGAATCGGTGCATTGATTGAAGTTGTTAAAATGATAAGAGACATTTAATTTATTGGGTGAGCAAAGTTGTTAATTTTTAGTTAGGTAAAAATGGAGATTAACTGAACCTAACGCAATTATTCAGTAGGAAAAATTTGAAGATTGTGAAACAATTTGAATTTCATTTACAATTGGCAGATTACCTTTGAATCGAATTGTTGTGTTATGAAATCACTTTTGCTTTTCGCATTGTTTCTTTTGTCATTTTATATTTCCGGTTGTTCAAACAAAAAAACGACATCAGATTTATTTTCAGTTGAACTTATTTCAGTTCAGCATGAAAATTTTCCCTTTTCAGAACTTCATTCAAAAAAGGCATCGGTTATTGTTTTTCTTCAGCCTGAATGTCCTTTTTGCAACTCCTATGGAAAAACATTGCGTGAACTGGACAGCGTTTTTAAGAAACAAAACATTCTGCTGATCGGAGTAGTTGCCGGAAAAAATTATCCGGAAAATGAAATCATTGCGTACAGCGGAAAAAACCGTTTACAATTCCCAATACTGCTGGATCCCGAATTTGTGCTGCAAAAAAAGCTCCGGGCAACCATAACGCCTGAGGCTTTCCTGGTAAGTAATAACGGCGCAATACTTTATCGTGGCATGATTGATAACTGGGGTTATGAGATTGGCAAGGTGCGTCCAATTGTTACTGCTCATTATCTGACTGATGCCGTGAGTGCCCTGCTTCAAAACAAACCTGTTTCACCTGATTCCACAAAAGCTATTGGTTGTTACATAGAATAAATTGCAAAGCAATTGGTGAATGGATACAAACCCTGTTCGTTTGTGATCAGTATTAAAGTGCGTCAGCTTTTCTGTTGTAATGCTATCTTGGCAAAGTATTTAACAAGATGAAAAATAAATTTGCACGCATTAATTGTATTACACACCAGTTTATGATGGGTGTTATTTTCTTTCTGGTTGCAGTAACTTTTTTGTCATGCTCACAAAAAAATGCGATAACATTTTCGAATGACGTTGCTCCAATTATCTACGATAAATGCACTAAGTGTCACAGACCAGGAACACCGGCTCCTTTTTCACTTATCAGTTATAAAGATGTAGCCAAGCGCAGCAAAACCATCCGCGAAATCATTAACAAAGGTATTATGCCGCCATGGCCTGCAGATCCTTCTTACACTCATTTTCTTGGAGAGAATCAATTATCGGCAGACCAGGTTTCCATTATTAATCAATGGGTAGATGCGGGGGCGCCAATAGGAGACTCCTCAAAAATTCCGCCTGCTCCACAATTTCCGACAGGCTCAATGATCGGAAAACCCGACATGGTGTTGAAAATAAAACCTTTCCTCGTGAAGGGTGATCATACCGACCGTTTCATGGTAATGAAAATTCCGTTTGAATTGGCCAGTGATACTTTTATCAGGGCCATTGAATTTGTGCCAGGCAGCAAACTGGTACACCATGTGAACGGCCGGATTATTTTTTATGATGATGATAAGAAGCAAAACATTTTCGCGGGTGAATATGCGCTTGATACAAAAGAGGAGACGCGTGAATCAGTTTTCAGGAAAATGAATTTGCTGAATGATGACGGCAGCTATCCCGGCAATGATCATTACATTCATTCTGCTACCAACTACTTGCCAGGCGTCATCACCATGTTATATCCGGAAAGTATCGGTGGATTTTTTGTAAAAAGAAAGGGCATCATTTACCTGAACGATATTCATTACGGACCTGCAATGGAAGATGTGCTGGATACGTCGTATGTAAATATTTTTTTTGGAGCTACTCCATCCAAAAGACCTGTGCAGGAAATTCAACTTGGTACACTTGGAATATCAGATATTGTTCCATTCCTCGTAATTCCACCTGATACAGTGATGACATTTATTACCCGGGCAAAAATACTGAGCGACATCTCATTGCTTACTGTCAACCCGCACATGCATTTGCTGGGCAAATCATTTGTTGCTTATGCATTGAAACCTAACGGTGATACACTTCCACTGATACGCATTAACCATTGGGATTTTCGCTGGCAATATTTTTATACGTATGAAAAAATGCTGCACATTCCCGCAGGATCAACCATTGAAGTGGTGGCTGTGATGGATAATACCACTGCGAATCCAAACAATCCGCACGATCCTCCTCAGGAAGTGGAAGGAAGAAACGGCAGTATGCGCACCACCGATGAAATGCTGCAACTGATTCTGACTTTTTTACCTTATGAAACCGGGGATGAGAACATTGAACTGGGCGTGAATAGGAAAACCAATCAGAACGTCGTTTTTAATCAATAACAGGCATATATAAAATGCTTCAGCTTCACATTATTTCAACTGTGGAGGCGCAATAATAGCTGAATTGCATACATTTGGGGCATGAAAAACATAATCTACATTTTACTTCTTACATGGGTAATCGGAATTTCATCTTGCGGCGTATCTCAGGAAATTACCGGTTCATGGGTTAACAAAGAAGCAATTGCCGCTAAACCCAACTACAAAAAAGTTTTTATTGCGGTTCTTTCCGGTAGTCTTGCAGCAAAGACCACTGTGGAAAATGACCTTGCGAATGCAGCAAAAGCTTATGGAATTGGGACACTTAAGAGTCTTGATATTTTTCCACCCAATACCTCTACAATTGATACGAGCCTGCTGATTCAAAAAATAAAAGAGAATGGATGCGATCTCATTTTTACGGTTGCCTTAATTAACAGCAAAAGCGAAACCCGGTATGTTCAGGGAACCACTACCTATACTCCAAGTTATGGTTATGGCTACGGTGGAACTTACTATGGTGGTGCTTATGGTGGATACGGCGCGTATGGTGGTTATTACAGAAGTCCTTACGGATATTATAATTATACAAGCTCGGTGGTTACCACGCCCGGCTATTATGAAACGGATCAGACCTATTATCTGGAGGGCAATCTGTTTGATGCTAATACAAATGTTTTGTTGTATTCTGTTCAATCAGAAGTTTACAACCCGGTTGATATGGCAACAGAAAGTGCAACCTACACTGCACTTGTGTTTGAACAAATGAAGAAGGATGGTTTGTTGGTAAACAGACAATTAAAATAATTTTCTTTCTCTTTTTAAAATCTTCAGACAAGCCGGTTCCGTTAAGGACCGGCTTTCTTTTTAGATTACAGCGATGATTGCGAATTCATTTTCTTTTTGAATGGTATCATTTCAGGCAATGGTTTCTGTTGTATTTTCGCCATCGCATTTTTTTCTCTGCTCATGACTTCCCCTTCTAACAAACTTGTTGGCTATTGGCTATTGGCTGGCGTATTTATGATCATGATACAGGTCTTGCTCGGTGGCATCACACGGCTCACAGGTTCGGGCCTTTCCATCACTCAATGGGATGTGATCATGGGTGCTATTCCTCCGATGAATAATACTGAATGGCAACGGGCTTTTGATCAATACAAACACTTTCCGCAGTATAAACTGATGAACAGCGATATGACTGTGGAGAGTTTTAAATCTATTTTCTGGTGGGAATTTCTACATCGTCTCTGGGCCAGGCTAATGGGTTTTGCTTTCATTATACCGTTCCTGTATTTTATCGTGAAAAAAATGATTGACCGGGAATTAGGTAAAAAGCTGCTGTTCATTTTTGTGCTGGGCGCATTACAGGGTTTGCTTGGATGGATTATGGTGCAGAGTGGCTTGATCGACAAGCCCTGGGTGAATCCAATCAACCTCAGCGCGCATCTGATACTTGCTTTGATTTTATATTGCTACCTGCTTTGGGTAGCACTTGAATTATTGCAACCGGAACACGATGCGGGCGCTATACTTTCCATGAAGAATTTTTCAACAATACTGCTGACCCTCTTATTCCTGCAGATTTTTTACGGCGGATTGATGGCAGGTAATAAAGCAGCGCTTTTCTATCCAACCTTTCCAAAAATCGGAGCCGGCTATATTCCGCACGGGATATTTCTTCAGCGACCATGGTTATCTAATTTTATAAGCAATATTGGAATGATACAAGTCGTGCATCGTTCACTGGGATATACAATTGCCATTTGCATGTTTGTCTTTTACTGGAAATGCCGCAGGCAAGTTGCAACACCTTTTCTAAAAAACATTTTGCTGATGTTGCCGCTGCTGGTAACAGTTCAGGTGCTGCTTGGAATTCTTACACTTATTAATTCGCTTGGAAAGATTCCCGTTACTTTCGGTGTGCTTCATCAGTTAATTGCATTGTTGCTGTTAACGGCAATGGTAATTGTACAATTTCAGCTATCGCGAAAAGCCAATTCAGCTTTTATGGAACATGAAACAGGTAGGAACGCAAACCGACCAATCAGTCATTCAGCTTAGGTTCATTCAACCTGTTGCGGTGAGAGATTATTTTTGAATATACTTCTCTCAATTCCATAATTTTATGGACTCACTGTTTTAACAAAGCCGGACAGTTTTTTTAATCATGAAGAATTTACTTTGTGTGAAGGTTAGTTGTTGAGTAAAGTGTGTCATTCTTAAATTTTCCTGTATGAAAAAAATCCTTGTTGCATTTGACGGCACAGTGTTCTCTGAAGGTGCTCTTGAATATGCTTTCCATCTCTCCGGTAATGAAGGAGCAATGATTGTCGGAGTTTTTATCGAAGACCTCAGTTACGTTGGGTATGCTACTTTGTTTGGGGAAGATTATTTCACCTTTAATGCTGCACTGCTTGAAAAAATGGAACATGAGGATGACGGTAAATTCTCAGAGAGCATTTCAAAATTTGAAAGTATCTGTAAGCAAAGAGGTATCAGTTACCAGGTGCACCTCGACAAAGGCGTACCGGTAAATGAACTGGTGCGGGAAAGTCTGTTCGCAGACCTGATTGTGATTGGCTACCGCACTTTTTTTTCCAACGTAATGGGCGAAGCAAGTTTTTTGAAGGATGTGCTGCTGGACGCGGAATGTCCGGTAATGGCAGTTCCTGATCAGTTCAATCCTATGGAAAGTCTGTTGCTTTCCTTCGATGGAAAAGCACCGTCAGTGTACGCCATAAAACAGTTTACCCAGTTGTTTCCCAACCTGTCGCAGGAATTACCAGCGACTATACTATCTATTACCAGAACCAAAGAAGAGGTGCTTGATTACCAGAACCTGATGCAGGAATACATATCCATTCACTACCGCCATGTAGAAACGGAAAACTTCACCGGTGAAGCAGAAGAAGCCATCTTAAATATCGCCGAACGATTAAAAAATCCATTGATCATCATGGGAGCATTCGGGCGCAATGCAGTATCCAGATTCTTTTCAAGAAGTGCTGCTTCCAAATTATTGAAGAATCAATCGCTGCCGATTTTTGTGAGCCATAAGTGAGGTATAAAATTATCACTCAGTGGAGTAAACTTTGGCAGGGTCAGCACCTGTAACCTCCTTGTGAATTACAACTGCAAACCCTGCTAAAGTTGACTGCAATTCAGGTTTAACACCAGACTATTCATACTTCATACTTATTTCCCCCATCAATTCTCCTGCAACTGAGCTTGCCTTTTTTGAAAGAGTTTTTCCTGCTTCTTGACTTACTTTAAGCAATGAAGCAGCATAACCTGTTGCTTCTGTTTTACTTTTCATTCCTGTTGCACTGATGGCTTCAACAAGGGTATGGATGCGCAAACCCTCATCTTTCAATGTGCCGATCTCATTGATCAACCAACTGGTTACATAGAAATCAGGCGCAGAAATATATATGGGAGTAACACTCTCCTGGCCAGCCGGCATTTTATTAAACGGTGAATTCAGAATTTCCGGTGTAAGGTATTTGCTCAGTTCAGCGGCATGTTCAGGATTGTCTTTCAGTTGAATCAATCCGTCGAGCGCCTGCGCATAAATACTGAACCACCGCAATTGCCTGCGAAATTCATGTACACCCTGCTCCAGTAAAGTGAAATCAAACTTTTCCTTTTTAAAATCCTTTCTGAAATCTTTCCACTCTTCGTTTAAAAAATCCGCAATCGCCTTTCTATCCTTATCGGGATTGAGCCATGCCATTTTGCCGAGCTTCTGAATAAGTTGTGAAATCATTCCTCCTTCAACGTCAGTCCATTTTTTTTCATCAAGCAATTTTTGCAAAGCGATGAGTTCAACATCAGTTTTATTTTTGAAGTATTCCAGGAGTTGTGATGGAAAGCTTTCCAGTTTTAAAAATTCCTGGTAATAGGTATTATAAAAGTCCACGCTGCCCAACTGATCTTCTAACAGCTTGAACTCCTTTCTTAGATTGTTGAAAGCAGTCTCATCATGAATTTTGCGGTAGATACGGGCCAATGCTTCCAGGTAAAATGTATACTGACGGGCGGCAGACTCAAACAAAGTAAGCGCAGGTGTCGGAGACTTCGATGCTGCGTTTAAAAATGGTGAGAGCTTATTGAGCTGCACGATAAATCGCTTCAAGCCTTCTGGGTACTGATCATTCATATCCTTTTTCAATTTTAGTTCTCTTCATTATTATCAGGAATGGCAACGACCGAATAATTGTTTCTCACAAAGTCGCACCACCTGCAATCTTCTTTTCCGCAACCTGTATAAAACTGATGATTCATGATCGCATCGTACGATGTTTTTATTTGTTCTTTCACAACATTCACTTCTTCAGCGGTAACCTGTAATGGAAACTGGTGAAATCCGCCACTCTTCGCATCTTCTTCTATAAAATCAATAATCCCTGTTTTCATCTTCCAGTTTTTTGTTTTCAGGTTGTCGAGTAAAATCTTGTAGAAAACCAGTTGGCGCCAGTAATCACCGCCAATTGGATTTTCTTCGTCCGGCGGATTGAGTTTTTTGTTTTTGCGTGCATTTAACAAACTGCCGGTTTTGTAATCTATCACATTTACTTCATCTCCGGAAAATTCAATTTTATCCAGTTTCCCTTTTAATGGAACGCCATTTACTTCAATATCCTGGATAAAATATTCCAGCACCACGGTCTTGTTCCATTTAGTTACATAAAAATCATAAAAGGAAGGAAGCAGTTGTTTGCCGAGTTCCATCCGGTTGGTGAACTGTTTTTCTGTAAAAGACAATTTGCTGCGGAGCATGTAAGCAATAAAATCATTCACCATTATTTCCTTAGCAGGAAACTGATCTGCACTGGTTTTCATTTTTTCAAACAGCCGTTGTAATGCATAATGCACAGCTGATCCGAAGGCCATTGAATCGTTCGGTGCTTTGGGAATCCGGATGATGTTTTCATAATAAAAACGGATCGGACAATCAAGATATGCATTCAAAGAAGAAGGACTGAGGGCAAAATACTGCAATCGTTTTTCCACCAGCGCCTCCTCAATTTTTGCGGCAACAGGAAGCGGTGCTTCTTTCAATAAGTCACCCAGGGTAGCAACCATGACTGATTCATCAATGGTAATAGTGGTTGGCATAATTCCGGTTTCCGTAACAAACTGTGAAGCCACTTTTTGTTTTCCTTTATCATTTTGAGTAGCGTAACTGATGTGCAAACCTTCTTTTGCGCGTGTCATGCCTACATAAAATAATCTCCTCAGCGATTCTGTTTTGTTTTCTTCCGAAGTGAATGTAAGTGTATCAGGCAGCGTATAATTTTTTGCGCCGCTGCCTGCTTTTTCCCAGCCGTTGTCGCTACAACTTATCAGGAAGACATGCTCAAATTCCAAACCTTTGGCAGAATGACAGGTGGAAAATAATACACCATCACGGGAGGCGATGGTTTTCTCCACATTCAAACGAATGGCATGTGTTTCCATTTGTTCAACCATGTTTAAAAAATTGGAAAGCGATAAGCCTGAATATTTCGCCGCTTCATTTTTCACAAAATCAAAAAGGGTATGAAGCACTTGCAGGTTCCAGGGTTTATCATCGCTCAGCAACACCCATTTGAGATAACCACTTTCATTAATGATTTTTTCAAAGAGCATAGGAAGTGTGAGATTTTTCGCTTCACCTAACCAGTGTTCAACAGTCTTACGGAACCGACGAATGGCTTCGGCATCTACCAATGGCAAGGAAGCAAGAAATTTTTCACTCTTCATCAGCAACAGCCATGGTTGCGGTTTTTTTTCATCGTTAGCAAAGAAGGAAATGGTAGCAATATCGCAGGGTTGCAAACCAAACCAACGACTGTGCATGATTTCAAAAAGCAATGCATCGTTGGTGTAAGGCTTTCGCAATTCCTGATCGAGATACCGGATAATGTTAAGCAGTTGCTGTATTTCCACCTGCCCGAGAATATTTATACTGCGGTTTACCTGGTAAGGAATGGATTTTTTTTCAAACAGTTGAAGGAGCATGTCGGCATGTGCATGACGATAATAGAGTATTGCAATTTCATGGAGTGGAACACCTTGTTGCTGCAATGCAAGAATGTGTTGCGTGATGCCGGCAGTCTCCTGCATGTCGTTGGCATATTCATTTACCACAGGAACTGCAGCACTTATTTTTCTATCCGGAAGCGCAGCTAATAATTTTTTTTCGAGCGCAGTATCAACCGCAGCCAGCCGCAATTGATTGTTATCGATCACTTTTTTTGCAGCATCAAGAATGGCTTGCGTGCTGCGGTAATTTTCTTTCAGCACAATGGTTTGAAGTGATGCCGCATACCGTTGCATGAAGTCTACGATGTTACGGATACGTGCACCCTGGAATTCATAGATGCCCTGATCATCATCGCCTACACAAAAGATATTGGGTGCTTCCCAGTAGTTGGTGAGCAGGTTGATGATTTCATTCTGTGCACCATTGGTATCCTGAAACTCATCCACCAGGATATATTGATAGCGTTCCTGGAAGCTGCGAAGCAGGTTTTCATTGCGCTGGAATTCCTGGATCACCCACAATATCATATCATGATAATCATAGCGGCCGAGTTTTTCCATTTTCATTTTATACACCGGAAAAAGCCTGGCTGCAGACTTCAATAATTCCATCTTTTCTTTTTCCGCCGCTATGTCATTCTCTTTTAAGTCACCTTTCTTTTTATCTTTTGTATTGCGTTTATAAATGTATTCATCGCGGTTGGGAAGATCTTTAATATACAGATCAGCCTGTTCGCTGAGGTGTTCCACTGTCCAGTCTTCCTGCTTCATGGTGTTGAAGAGTTGTTGCAACCGGCCAGCTTCGAAATAAACGGCTCCCTTCAAACGGCGCAAGGGATGTGCGGGTTCGAGCTCATTGATTATTTCTTCGAGTAATGCGAACCGTTCCAGGTCACTCAACAGTTCAAGATCACGCCGTCCGAAGTATTCGATATTTTGTTGAATAACGGTATTGCAGAAAGCGTGAAAGGTTTCTATGGTAATGCGGTGCGCATCGGTGCCGATAATTTTCAACAGTCTTTTGCGCATTGCGATGGCACCGGCTTCCGTATAGGTGAGACAAAGGATATTATGCGGTTGTATCTGAGCTTCCGTAGTGGCAAGCATATGACCGATGCGTGTGGCAATGATTTGTGTTTTTCCCGTGCCCGGGCCTGCAATCACTAATACAGGCCCTTCAATGGTTGCAACGGCAAGCCGCTGATTTTCATTGAGACGTTGCATTTCTTTTGTAAAGGCTGCGGTGTAATTGGCAGTTATGTTTGATTCGGGCATGCTATAAAGTTAAATGGTTAAATGGTTAAATTGCTAAATGGTTGCGGCGATGCCGAAGCGTAATCTCGCACAATAAGCATTGTGTCAATTTGTGTTTGCAAATTGGTTGAATGGTTACCTTGTCAAGTTGCTAAATGGTTGCGGCAAAGCCTGCGTTTAATCCGGATAACTAACAAAAGTGGTTGTGGTCACGTGCTTCGACAACGTAAGGGAGCGATCTGATCAGCAGCGAACCCTGAGCTTGTCGAAGGGTGATGATCAAAGCCAGGAAATATTTTGAGATAAAAAATATCCATTGCTTAGGTCTGTTTTGAAATCAATTAATTTTTTTACAATGCTCTTTGGTTCGGCTTTGCCAGAAGCGCACCCTGAGCGCAGCCGAAGGGTAAGCGATGTAACAATTATATTGATTGATTTCAAAACAACTTCTCACATGTTGAAAATAAAAAAGGCACTCCGGATTTTGGAATGCCTTATTGAAAAAAAAGAAAAATTATTACTTCGGAGTTTCTGTTTCCTTAGGTGCGATGGCAGTTGATGTTTTTGCGGGTTTTAGTTCCTTGGTCATTGAGGAAGCCCGGCTACTGCTTTTGCAACATGATTTGGAATGATCGCCTGCACAGGTAGCTTTCATATCTTTTTTATCGGCTTCAGGTGTGCTGCCTGCATTTGCATAATTTTCTGAAAGCGTAGTAGTGGAAGAAGACCCTTTTGCTTTTTCATCCATGCATGATTTAGGGCATGCAGCTGTCACACCATGGCACTGAGGCATGGCATCTTTTGCTACAGCTTCTTTTTGATCAATGGCAGCAGGAGCCGTTGCGGTTGAGGTTTGTGCTTGAGCAACAGTCAGGTTGACAAACAAAGCGATGGCAAGAATCGAAAGGAGTTTTTTCATTTGTGAACGGGTTTAGAAAATGATAGCCAAAAGTAAATTAAAATTCCGGAAGGCGGAAAAATATATCGAAGGTGTATACTGGAATTTTTTCCAACAAAAAATTCATTCATCTCTCCTTAAGCAACCGCATCCTGTACGCATACATGGCAGTATCTCCAAGCCTGGTCAGCAAACGATAATTCACCACCACACCAATGGCAGAACCGATAACCGGAATCAACTGTGCGAGTTTTGCAAGGTCAATGTAATCGCGGTATTCCTGTTGGAAGGTTCTCCATTCGAACTGATTGATGTCGTTGGGAAGATGGCGGGAATAATCGTCCCAGTTTTTAAGGCGCTGGAATACTTCACTGCGCCGTTGCGAACTGCAAAACGCCAATTGAAAGACATATAAAATATACAATCGCTCTTTGTAATCATTCACATCGAATCCATAAATGGATGCAATATCAAAAATCAATTTCATTTTCAGCGTCAGCAAAACAGGGAATTCTGCAATGCCGAATAAGATGCCGCCTGCACCGGCGATTCCGCCTTCAGCAGCAGCGGTCTTTTTATAAAATTCAATTTGCTGCTGCACCTTCATTTCCTGTTCTTCGAGTGAAGTTAATGCAACAGTTTTTTTGGTAGTGAAACCCGCACCGAATAAAACAAAACGCACCATTTCTTTGATGGCATTAGTAATGGCATCGTGTATTTTTTCAGGAATGAAACTGTTCATCTTATCCTGAATTTTTTTGGTGAGCCGACCTGCCGGGGAGGGCCCTCTCGCTGTGACGCGTTGCCAGCGTTTTAGTTCTTGTAATGCTGCGGATTCATAAACTGTCATGCAGCAAAAGTACGATGCCGTGATGAAGCTGTAATTGTTTACACCGAAAGTAGAGACGCAATGCCTTGCGTCTATACTAATAAGCGTTGCATTATTTTAAAATAATTGTGTACTTCGCTTTTCAATATGTTTTACTGCTTCACTATTTTAATTGTCCGGGTTTCATTACCCGAACTGAACCTGATGAAGTATAAGCCGGCGGAAATTCCTTCAAGGTTACAGTTTACAGCATGCATTCCTGCACTGTAATTGACCATTGTTTGATTTTCAAGAGATTTGATTTTCCTGCCCTGTACATCCATGAGCGTCAATTCCACTGTTGATGGTGTTTCCAGATTGAACCTGACCGTTGTATGATCTCTAACAGGGTTAGGGCTGATATTGATCATTGATCCGGCAGTCAATTCAGGAAGCCCTGTTATGCCACCCTTGCCAGCGGTGATTGCTTCATCCGGTTCTGAATTCAAGGCATAGTCCTTTAAAATCACGTAGCGCGCGTCTGAATCCACTTCAAGGCGAATCCATCCATAGTTGTACACTCCATTATCATTCAATCTTACGGCTGCATAACCTTCATTACCGCTGTTCCACAAACCATACATACTGGTCCACAATTGTAAATTAAACCACGCCTGATAATAGATATCCATGTTACCGCCAGAATAGCTGTTCGGCTTCACCCAGCTACTTCCTGGTCCGATTACTTGATTGAACGCAAGTTGAAAAGGGTATTTTTTCCTAGTGACTGAATAAGTATTCCCGGATGAAGTGTAAGTAAATATTGTTTGTGAACCCATCACCGAGTTTATAGTTAAATCTTCGGGATTGCATAGCAACGCTCCAAAATGGCGATCAAATGGGCCATGGTGCTGGCCAAGCCAGAAATCGAAGGTGCCGTCATTGTTTAAATCAAGGCCTATGAATTCGATATAGGGCCCACCACCTGATGTTAAATCTATCAAAGTATCGTCGGGGATTACATCTGTATAAATAATTTGTGCCCTGCATTCATTGCAAAAAAGAAATGATGAAGCGGCAGCAGCATAGGCAGTGATGTCCTTAAAAAGTTGGGTTTTCATAGGTATCAGCTAGTTTCATCGAATAAAGAGCAATTGCCAAGTTAAAGTTTCTTGTCGAAAGAATTTACAGCAACAATCAGATTTGCTGATTAACTCCAATTGTACTTTCTTCCGGATTCTAAGCTTTTTTCAACCTGAACGCGGAAACCGATATATCGCTCACCAGTTTTTTAATGTATTTTTATTTGAACAAACGTATCAAAATAATGAGGATTATTATGCTTCTATTGCTTGCCGCCTGGCTGCTTTTTTCCTGTGGAAAGAACGAGATTCCACCGGTTATACCACCTGTAATTGATTCAACAGATAATGGACAGTATGGTACACCTTTCAGCAATGTAACCGACCGTGAGGATGCCGTGATCTACCAGGTGAACATCCGCGCTTTCAGCACTGCCGGAAATTTTCAGGGTGTGATTGACAGGTTGGATTCCATAAAAGCTTTGGGTGTGAATGTAATTTACCTGATGCCCATTTATCCTTTGGGTGCATTGAATGCCATCAACTCTCCGTATTGCATAAAGGATTACTTAACAGTGAACACTGAATTCGGAACACTGGACAATCTTCGCGCACTGGTAGATGGTGCACACAACAGGAATATGAGCGTGATACTTGATTGGGTCGGCAATCATACTTCGTGGGATCATACCTGGATTGGCCCGCATCCTGATTGGTATTTGCAGAACAGTTCGGGCACTATTATCAGTCCGCCGGGAACAGGTTGGAATGATGTAGCACAATTGAATTTTGACAATGCCGATATGCGGTTGCAAATGATCAGCGCCATGAAGTATTGGGTATATCAAGCTAACATAGATGGTTTCCGCTGCGACTTTGCCGATGGACCACCGGCAGATTTCTGGACACAGGCGATTGACACGCTGCGTGATATTTCCACCCACAAGCTGTTGTTACTTGCAGAAGGAACACGCGCCGCAAACTTCACCTCAGGTTTCGATTTCAATTTTGGTTTTAATTTCTATGATAATTTGAAAACCATTTATTCCAACAACGTTTCAGTCCTTACAATTAACACGCTCAATATATCAGAATATGCAGGTGCAGTAACAGGGCAACAAGTGGTGCGGTACACTACGAATCATGATGTAAACGGTTCTGATGGCACACCACTTTATTTATTCAAAGGAGAAAACGGCTCGCTTGCAGCTTTTGCTGTAGTGGCTTTTTTTAAAAGTGTTCCTATGATTTACAGTGGACAGGAGGTAGGCATGACACAACCCATCACCTTTCCGTTTACAGGCATCAACATCAACTGGAATTCCAATCCGGGGATAACGCCACACTATAAAAAAATAATTGCAGTAAGAAATAACCTGGAGAGCATTCGAAGAGGATCGCTGAGTTTTCTCTCTGATGCTAATGTTTGTGCATTTAAGAAAGAGCTCAATCAGGAAATAGTATTCGTAATCATTAACATGAGAAATCAGACTGTCAATTATAGTATTCCTTCCGTTTATCATAATACTTCGTGGACGGATCAGATCAGTGATGCTCCTGTGATGTTGGGCACTTCTGTTTCTTTAGAACCTTATGAGTATTTGGTTTTGAAGAAATGAAACTGTGAATGCACTTTTGGTCGCCCATGTAAGAAGTAAATAGAATACAGTGTAATTGTGTTTTGATGGAAGCTGCATTATCTGTCTTTATTTCTTCAGCGGAACTTTTCTCTCCTGATTTTTAGCAAGGGGTTATCATTACAACAAATTCATTTGCTTATCCTTCCTGTGACTGCCAGCCAACAAAAAATAATCGTTTTCTTATTATACTAATCTAAAAACGATTATTTTTGTTGAATGGAGTTTGTAAACCGGACGGAAGAATTGGCATCACTTGAAAGCGAGTATCGCAGAAAGGGCGGTTCGTTTGTGGTAATGTTTGGCCGCAGGCGTACGGGAAAAACTACGCTGATCCGGAAATTTATTGAGCATAAGTCAGCGATGTATTTTCTGGCTGACAAGCAACTGGAGCAGCAGCAGTTGCAAAAATTCAAAGAGCAACTGGCTGCGTTTGCAGGAGATAAACTGCTGCAATCAATTACCATCAATCACTGGGATCAGTTATTTGATTATATCGAGCAACTCACGGAAAAGAAAAAGAGCAAAAAGCTGGTGGTGATTATCGATGAGTTTCAATACCTGGCTGCCGGCAACGCTGCTTTCCCCAGCATGCTGCAACGATACTGGGACAATCAGTTGCAGACGAAAAACATTATGCTTGTGATCTGCGGTTCTTTGATCAGTATGATGTTCAAGCATGCATTGAGCTATAATGCTCCTTTGTTTGGCCGACGCACCGCTCAGTTGCACCTGCATCCATTCAGGTATGAGCATGTGTATCCGTTTCTAAAGGAAAAGAACGAAGTGGAGAAGCTTGAATTTTACGGCTTTTGTGGAGGTATTCCGCGGTACTTGCTTGAAATGCATCCATCAAAAACGATACTGCAAAATATACGCGAGCAACTTTTGGACAAGAATAAGATGCTCTACAGCGAACCGCGCTTCATATTGAATGATGAACTTACAGAAACTTCCACCTACTTCAGTATTCTGCAAACCATTGCTGCGGGCAATCATAAGATCGGAAACATCGCTGCTTCGCTCGGGTTACCCAATAACAGTATCACCTCTCACCTCGATCGCCTGCGTGAATTGGATCTTGTTGAAAGAACCGCGCCCGTTACAGAGCGGTATCCTGAAAAAAGCCGGAAGGGTTTGTATGTGATCAAAGATTTCTTTTTTCGATTTTGGTTCCGGTACATCTTTCCTTTTCAGAGTGAGATTGAAATGGGAAATGTTCAGTTGGTACTTAACCGGATTCAACAGGATATTAACCAGTATACATCTGTCATTTTTGAAGAAGTGTGCCGCCAGATGATTGTTCATTTTGCTCCATTCGCGGTTCAAAAATCTGGCAGGCACTGGGACAAGGATACCGAGATTGATGTAATAGCGCTGAATGAAACAGATGGAAAAATTTTATTTGGAGAGTGCAAATGGAGCAACCAGCGTGTTGATCTGCGTATCCTGAATGAGTTGAAGCAGAAAGCTGCTACTGTGGAATGGCATGCCGGCAAGCGAAAAGATTATTATATCCTGTTTTCTAAAAACGGATTTACGCCAGATCTGATGGCATTTTCCAGGAAGAACCATACTATTTTACTGGTGGACTGGCAACATCTTCCCGCTCTTCGAAGGAAACGCTGACCTGCCATGAAGTTCTGCTTTCCTTGTTCTGTTTGAATGGGGCGCGCACTGATTCCTGCTGTTATTCTTTGATGATGAAGCAACTACTCGTTAAAGGTAAGCTGCAGCAGTATCCTTTTGATCTGCCATGCAGTATAATTAATCGTTTCTAAATTAGTATAATGTGAAAGCGACTAATTTTATTTCACTGCCTATCCCACAAAATGAAAGTGCTTAAGTTTTCTTAAACGATTTCTTTTTAATAAGATAGAATTGACTTGTGTTCAAAAGTAGCAAGGAAAGTAAAGCGTAAAATATAAAAAGCAAAAAAATGAATAGTTTGGTACTCTCAAAAAAGTAGCTGGGTCAAGACCCGTTTTTTTACAATTCAGTTCATCTGTTACTAATTTTCTTGCTCATGCGCAAAATTTATTTCCTGATTGACCCCTTTCGCATATTCTTGTTTGTATGCTGCATCTTTGTATGCTCATCAAATGCGGATGCTTATACAGTTACCAAAGTAAAAGCGACCCTCAAAAGCGGACAGGTATTTATCACCTGGAAGTGCCCTAATGCAACCTCTTTAAAATATCGTGTTTACCAGGCAACGAAACCCTTTACTGCAAAGAATCAGATCAAGAACTCCGCTTACCTGGGTTATGTTCGCGATAGCAGCAGTAAGAATATACGTAAATCTCATTTCTACTCGCAGAATATTTACTTTACCATTAAAGCAGGTTCTAATGCGTTGGCACCTGATGATGGATTGTATGTAACAACCTGTACCACTACCAAGCAATATTATTATGCAGTGATAGTTGAAAATATGCTCACTGGCCTCGCAGATACAACACTAATCAGCGGACAAAATACTACTGCAGTTGCACTCAAAAATAAGTTGGTGGCACCACAACCCATCTTACAGAAATCGGTTCCAACCAATGGAGACATCAGCTACGAGTATGTAATTTGGGGCAATAACATTACTTCTGCTCTGCAACCTGCATTTAATAATTGCGGATCATATGGATACAATTTTACTTATATCACACATACCACAGTCACCGGAGGATTGATGATTTACTACCGTGACACGGATCCTTTTACTCCGTTCATGCCTTCCAATTGCACCAATTGCAATTTGCTGCTCCTCGACGACTGGCTTCCGAATGGAGAAAATTCTTATTGGTATGGTTATCACGAAAATTATGATATGTACACTTATACCAATCCTGTTTTCAGTTCAGGTATTGTAAAATCATATACACAAGACCGGGTAAAGTGGACGCTTGACTGGGTGGTGAATAATCAGAATATTGATCCTACACGTCTTTATGCGCATGGTGTTTCACACAGCGGATTCGGGCCCTTGCTCACCGGTGTAATGTTTCCAAAGTTGCTGGCCGCAGTCTGGGTTACTGTTACACCGCCTTTTATCCGCGCCTTTCCCGGAACACCCCGCGAAATGCAGTGGGGCGGTTATTATGATTCATTGTTAACAAACGTAAGCAATCCCAATGATGGATTACCACTTATGATTTGGGATTTGTTTGATATGCGCGTCATGTATCGTATCAATAAAGAAGTGGGCGTTTCTTATATGGCTGGTGTACATGGTAAGAATGACATTACCTTAGGCTGGGTGGAATATTATTATTGGTACGATTCACTTGAAGTGGCTAATCAGGGCGGAGTGTGGTATTGGGATCAGCGCAAGCACAATGGCAACAACAAAAATTTCAGTGATTCAGAAGCGAGCATCAATTATGATCGTTTCTATTCAAACAGATCATATCCTGCATTTTCTTATTGTTCGATCAATCAGGATTGGGGCGATGGTACCTCTACTTCAGGTGCTCCATACGGAGCCTGGAACGGTTACATGGATTGGGTGGATGCATCTATTACTGATCTTCCGGATGCGTATTCCATCAAATGCATGATTAAAGATATGTATGCCGGCGGTGTGTTGATGACACAATACAATTCCTGCACAACAGATCTCACCCTTCGCCGTGTGCAGCAGTTCAAACCTTTACCGGGTGATCATATTCTCTGGACGGTGATTGACGTGAATAACCTGGTTTTGAACAGTGGTTCATTTGAATATGATGGCCAACCAATTACCCTTCACAATATAACGATTCAAAAAACAGGTGTTACCGTGAGTTTTGTAAATACGGGCCCGCTTAAAACCCTCAATACGATTCAGGCCAAATCAAGTCCGATTATTAAAATTGAAAAAACAAGTGAGGGCTATCTCGCCAATATTCTTGCCGAAGCGCCTGCCGATATTTCGTTTCAGCTATCTGATGAAATGGGTCGCACGGAATGGATAAAATCCAGGAGCTTGAAAACTGGAGTAAATCAAATACAGATTTATGGATCAGCAGGATTGAAGGTGCTGTATATAACCGGAGTGGGTATTAATTATAGCGAGAAATTGATTTTTTGAGGTTGGTCATTGGTCATTTGTCAATAATCAATGGTAAATAGTCATTGGTCATTTTGCTTATAGCCAAAGGCAAAACACTATGCCCCATCAACTATTCACCCATCAACGCCAAACTCCATTTTTTTCAATAATAGTAAACCTCCATGTGCTGGCGGACAAAAATCTGCTAGCTTGTTATCGTGCTCCAAAAAATTCTGAAGACTACTGTTGTTAAAGGGCACCATTTTCAAAGCAGCAACGTCGGGTGGCCGCTGAGAGGATGGGCGTGTTTCAAATCTTTCTGCTAACTCTTCTGATGAAAGTTTAATGCGTGCTATTCCTGCAAGGTCAGGTTTGCCTGGAAATAATTCCAGGTCTTCCACCAGTCCGTAAAATCTAAAAGTGGTTGCATCCACTTCTTCGGGTTGCACAAGCAGTTCATCGGCAATTTCTTCCAATTGATGCTGAACGATATTGAATTGAATGTTTGCAGGGTTGCCGCCTACACCATAAAATCTTCCAGGATAAACATAGGTTTTTTCGCCGCGCACCGTTAAAACCAATTGGTTGTCACTTGTGATGACAAAGGTGCAGATGGCAAGAGGCGGACGCAGTTGAAGTGAATGCAGTCCGGTATTTTTTTTAAAAGCTGCATTGTTTAAAGCTGCTATAAACGGATAGGGAATTTCACTTACCGTCATCAGCACTTTTTCATATTCCATTTTTACATCACGAAGTGTAACGGCATTTCCCGGCCACATCACGGGTTTTCCATTTATGAATAACGTATGCAGCAATTCATTTGCAATATTCTCCGGTTCAAGTCCGATGACTGATTCAATTCGTGCATTTCTGAGTGCAGATTGCTTGTCTTTCAGTTGTTGTGTCCAGTGATCGCTCAGCTTTGTAATTACCGTCGCCGGAAACGAAAGCGGTTGTTGTACGATGGAAATATTTTCTACCGGCAATGGTTTGTTGAAATCCAAAAGTATGCGACTGGTTGAAATAAATTTTTGCAAAGTATTTTTTAATGTTTAGTCCGAAATGTAATGGATTGGGGTTAAATGATATTTTGTGAGAAAAACCATGTGGCGGAAATATCGTACACACAACTGAATTCTCTATCCTCAACGATATGATTATTCCTATTTTCAACCCTTCAAACAACTAAACATTTCAAACCCGAAACATTTCAAACGTTTTCAACCCTTCCCATGAATATCCTTCTCCTTGGCAGTGGTGGCCGCGAACATGCATTAGCCTATAAAATTTCACAGAGCCCGCATTGCAGCAAATTATTTATTGCGCCCGGTAATCCGGGTACGGAAAAGCACGGAGAAAATATTTCTTTGTCTGCCACCGATTTTCCGGCCATTGAAAAATTTGTGCTGGAAAATAATGTGGAGATGATTGTGGTAGGACCTGAAGAACCGCTGGTAAAAGGCATTTATGATTTTTTTGAGCAGAGTGATAGGGTTGGAAATATTCCGGTGATTGGTCCGTGTGCGGCAGGCGCGCAATTGGAAGGCAGCAAAGATTTTTCCAAAGCATTCATGATTAAATTTGGCATTCCTACTGCGGCTTATGCCACGTTCACGGTAGAAGCTATCAGCGGTGCTTTTGCCTACCTTGAAAATCATTCCACGCCAATTGTTTTAAAAGCCGATGGATTGGCAGCAGGAAAAGGAGTGCTGATTTGTTCAACAAAAGAAGAGGCAAAAAAGGAATTGGATGAAATGCTGCATGGAAAATTCGGTGCTGCAGGAAATAAAGTAGTGATTGAAGAATTCCTGGATGGAATAGAAATGAGTGTGTTTGTGATTACGGATGGAAAAAATTACAAACTCCTTCCGACAGCAAAGGATTACAAACGTGTGGGAGAAGGTGATACCGGACTGAATACCGGCGGCATGGGCGCTGTTTCGCCGGTGCTGTTTGCGGATGATGTATTGATGAAAAAAGTAGCAACACAAATTATTCAGCCAACAATTGAAGGATTACAAAAAGAGAAAATCATTTACAAAGGATTCATCTATTTCGGGTTGATGATTGTAAATGGCGAACCGAAACTCATAGAATACAATTGCCGGATGGGTGATCCTGAAACGGAAGCGGTTATTCCACGATTGAAAAGTGATATTGTTGATCTCTTCTTAGGCGTAGCACATGAAAATCTTCACGATAAAAATATTGAAGTGTTGCCTTATGCTGCAGCTACGGTGGTGCTCACATCAGGTGGCTATCCGCAGGAATATGAAAAAGGAAAACTGATTGAAAACCTCGGACAAACGAATGAATGCCTCGTGTTTCATGCAGGCACCCGCAAGCGTGTGAATGGTGATATTGAAACCAACGGTGGTCGTGTGATTGCAGTCACCGCATTTTCACGCAAGCTTTCTGATGCTGTGAAAATTGCAAATCGAAATGCAGCTATCATTTCCTTTGAAGGAAAATATTTCAGGAAAGATATCGGGAAGGATGTGATGTGATTTCCTTCTATCTCCATATCACTTCATTACTTTATGGTTGCATTCTGAATTGCCAAAGTTTACATCTTTCTTGTAAGGCAATCAAGCCATTTGTTTTTCCGGATTTGATTTCGAATGTAGTTCAGTAATATCTCTGCATCAGGTTTAATGCCGCCGCTTTTTTCACAACAACGGTGGGTTATTTTTTTACTACCAATGCTTTCAACAGGCGCTTTATCCTGCTCAGTGCTCTGAAATATGTTTCTGATCAACAATTGTTGATTCATTCCGCAGAAACAATAAATTTTGTTGTTTTTTACTAACATTACAATGCTTGATGCATGTTAATCAGGTTGAAGCAGTGCATATTTGACCGTGTTGCTGATGTTGATGAAAAAAATGTAAAACCCGTCAACTTTGTGCTGCCTGTTTTTCGATGAATGTTTTCTTGCTTCACTACACTCATCGTAATTTACTTAATTTGAAACCACTTGACCCGAACAATAAATATTTTTCCTTACTGCTTCCTGCTGCTGTTTATACCATTTGCTGCCAGCGGCCAGGCAACGATATGGCGCCAATATGAGCCAGGTTCTTCTTATCAGCCGCTGACCATTAATAAAATTACGCAGGATCCTTACGGGAGAATGTGGCTGGGAACAACGAGAGGATTGTTCAGTTTCGATGGTGCTGACTTTAATTCGAATGGTTTTCGAGATAGTTCATCGCAGAATATTTCAGCGATTTGTTGCGATAGTCAATATGTGCATATCGGCTTCGAAGATGGAAAGCTCATGCACCGCTCACTGAAAGTCTGGAACAAAGATTTTGTATTGGATGAAACTTTTCCTGCGCCTGTTGTCAGTCTTCAGGCTGACAATTCCGGAAGGCTCTGGGTAGCAACCTATGGCAAAGGATTATACATCAGGGAAAAGGGAAAGATGCAGCAGGTAACTACTGAACAAGGACTTCCTGAAAATGAGATCTACACCATGATCTTAGCAGGAGGAGAAACTGTATGGTTGGGAACCGACGGCGGATTGACACAATGCACTTTGATGGATGGAAAACCTGTGCTTACCACCTACAGCATCAACCAGGGCTTACCTGATGAAATTGTCCGCTCGCTGGCTATAGATGAATTCGGAAAAATATGGATCGGCACACAGGATCATGGAATCTGTGTTTTTGATCCTTCAAAAAATAAATTCAGTATTCCCTCTTTCAGTCGTGCCTGGAACAATGGTCCGGTGATCGCCTTAGCTATCAAAGATCATAACCGGCTCATGATTGGTACCATGGGCAGAGGATTGGTCAGTGTTTCCCTGCACGATAGTTTTCATCCGATCTTTTACAACCAGGCTACGGGTTACGATAATATCAAAGCGTCTGATATCACGATTGACAGCGAAGGCAATTTCTGGGTGGTTTCACCTACACGGGGACTCGATCAGTTTCCTGCACTCTTTGAGTGGGTTACACCGGATAACATTGACTTGAAAAAGCCGGTGCAGGCGGTATTTTACGATAGCAGCACTTCGCTGTGGTATGCAACTTTGGATGGCTTGTTCAAAACACTATTTGATTCCACCGGTACCAGCATTACAGAAAATGTGAAGCTAACCCATTCGGTGAAACAGCCGGTAATCACTTCTATCTATGAAGACTTTCATCATCAGATTTGGGTAGGCACTTTTGATGACGGCGTGTTTTTAAGACCTGCCGGAAAGCGGAGTTTCATGCAGATTTTGCAAAAAGACGGACTATCAAACGATAATGTTTTGTCCGTCAGCGGTGATATGGTCAATGTGTGGATCGCAACACTTGGAGGCGTTACACGCTGTAATATTCAAATGGAAATTGAAAGCAAAGAGGACCTGATCCTTCAGAATTATACAGAGGAAAGCGGCCTGCACAGCAACTACCTTTATCAGACATTCATTGATTCAAAAGGCAGGGTGTGGTTTGCTACAGATGGGAATGGATTAGTAGCATTTGATAAGGGTGTTTTTCATTCGTATGAAAAGGCGGATAACATAGATATCAATACCATTTATTCAATCACTGAAGATCCTTTCGGAAACATCTGGTTCAGTACGCCATCAACAGGTGTTTTCAAATTTAACGGAGAAACATTTGTCAATTTCGGATTAAAATCAGGCCTCAGCGATTTGGCAATCACAGGAATCACCACAGATGCGAATGGTGATATTGTGGTAATTGAAAATGATGCAGTGGATGTGATCGAACACAAAGCCAGCCAGGTACGACGGTACCGTAACAGGCAGATCTTCGATGGCATTTCTCCCAACCTGAATGCATTTTGCAGAGATCAGTTTGGCAATATCTGGATCTCAACAAAAAAAGGGATCTTGAAATATTATACACCTTCTACTGACTTTTCGCATGAAGCACAGGTGGAAATCAGGCAGGTGATGGTGTACCTGGAACCCATCAATATCAATATTACACATCGCTTCCGCCACAATCAGAATCATCTTGCTTTTGACTTCCAGTCTTTTTGGAATTCCGACCCTTCGCAGATTCGGTACCGCTATATATTGATGGGCCATGACCTTGATTGGGTTAAAACAAAAGATGAGCGCGCCATCTATCCCGAATTGCCACCCGGAACCTATACTTTTAAAATTCAGTCAACGATTCATCACAATTTTGATGATGCCCCAACTGCTACTTATACTTTTACCATCGAAGCTCCATTCTGGACAACGTGGTGGTTTATCAGCGCATGGTTGATTGCCGGCGGTTTACTGATTAATTTCCTGATTAAGGAACGTGACCGGCGCCGCGAGCGGGAAGAGAAATTAAAGCGCGAGCGTATTGAGTTCCAATTTGAAAATCTTAAATCACAGATTAATCCGCATTTTCTTTTCAACAGTTTTAACACACTGGCTACACTGGTGGAGGAAGATCAGGCGGTGGCATTGTCATACATTGATCACTTGTCTGATTTTTACCGCAGTCTTTTATCTTACAAGGACATTGACCTGATAACACTCGAAAAAGAATTGCAGCTTACTGAAAATTATATATTCCTGCTCAGGCAGCGCCATGGTGAACGACTGATCGTTCACACAGATATTCCTGAAAATATCCGGCAGAAGAAACTTCCACCACTCACCTTGCAGCTCTTAATTGAAAATGCGGTGAAGCACAACGTTGTCTCGCAGGAACAACCGTTGATTGTGCAGGTATTTACTATCGACAGCAAACGCATCTGTGTAAGAAATAAACTTCAGACCAAAAAGGATGTGATCTCCACCGGTTTCGGATTGCATAATATCCGTGCCCGCTGCGAGCTGCTGGGTGGTAAAGAATTCCAGGTATCGCAGACGAATGGCTATTTCCAGGTTTGTGTGCCATTGTTCAATGCGTGATTTTCGTTTTTACTGTTTTCTTTTCCCAACTGGATTATTTTTGTTGCATGAGCGCATCAAAAAAATACAAAGGGAAAAAAAACCCCGCTGAGCAGGTTATCACGGCGCGGAAGGCTGCCATAACAAAACCTGAAAAAAACAAGTCATTTTTTTTTCTTGCCATAATTGTATTGATAACTGTTGTGGTCTACGGACCATCGGTGAATAATACCTGGACTAACTGGGACGATGAAGGCTATGTGTTGAAAAATGATATCGTAACTCATTTCGATCTCCATGGAATTTTTTCGGAGCAGGTAATGGGTAACTATCATCCTGTAACCGTGTTTGTGCAGGCATTGGAGTATTCACTTTTTAAAGAAGATGCATCCGGTTTTCATATCATAAGTCTTTTGCTGCACTTGTTGAATGCCTTATTGTTGTTTTATTTCGTGCGTCGCCTCACCAAAAATGAAATTGCAGCGCTTATTTGTTCGCTGCTGTTTGCCATTCATCCTGCGCATGTCGAATCTGTGTCGTGGGTGAGCGCACAGAAGGACTTGCTGTACACTTGCTTTTATTTTGCCGCGCTTGTTGTTTACGTTCAATACAAGGAATCCAATGCGCAACGAATGTTGAAATATGGATGGATACTTTTGCTCTTTGCTTTATCACTGCTCTCAAAAGCGCAAGCCGTTACACTTCCGGTCATCATGCTGTTGATTGATTGGTACCGGAAAGAAAAATTTACCACGAAATTATTATGGGAGAAAGTGCCTTTTTTTGTATTGTCAGTTTGCTTTGGCGCAGTGGCCATTTATGCACAGCATGCTTCTGATTCTATTCAGGATATCACCATGTATTCATTTCCGGAAAGGCTCATGTTTTCCGCATATGCAATCATCAGTTATTTTTTGCGGCTGGTGTTGCCGCTTAAGCTTTCGGCGTATTATCCGTATCCGGAAGAAAGAAACAAAGTGTTTGAATGGCTTGTGTATGCATCTCCTGTTATTGTATTGTTGATTGGATTTGCGGTGTACTGGTTCAGGAAAAGCATTGACTGGCTGGTGTTTGGATTGCTCTTCTTTCTGATCAATATCTTCCTGGTGTTGCAGTTACTTCCCGTAGGAGGCGCCATCACCGCAGACCGTTATACTTATCTTTCCTTTACGGGTCTCTTCTTTGCAATTGCGATGCTTATTGCGATGGTCTGGGAGCAGAAAAATATGCAGTCAGCCGGTTTCAGAATGCCTGTTGCAATCGCAGCAGCCTGCTGGATCATGTTTCTTTGTTATCAGTGCAGGGAAAGAACTGCAGTATGGTACAGCAGTGAGCAACTTTGGACGGATGTGATTGCAAAATATCCCCGTGTGCCGATTGCCTACAACGACCTGGGTTCTTATTATCAGAAAAATAACCAATTGGAGCTGGCTAAGAAAAATTATGATATCGCATTGCGATTGCAGTCTGATTTCTCACAGGCGTTGGTCAACCGTTGCGATCTGTTCCGGGTGCTTAATAAAATTGATTCCGCCATAATAGATGGCAACCACGCGGTAAGACTAAAGCCGAATGATGTTGATGCACACATGAACCGTGGCATAGCTTTTAGCATCGCTGAAAAGAACGACAGCGCAATGATGGATTTTATGATTGCCATCAGGCAAGATCCCGGGAATGCGCGGTCCTATAATAATTTGGGCAACCTCTATATGATTAAGGAGCAGCCGGACTCAGCCATCATCAATTATAATCTTGCACTGAAATATGATCCTGAATTTTTGGATGTGCTGAACAATCGTGGTTTAGCGTATTTAAAAACGGGCGATTACCAGCAGGCAGTTACTGACCTTACCACTGCCATTGCAAACATGCCCAACAACACCAACAATTATTATTTCAGAATGCAGGCATTTGAAAAACTGAAGCGCTACAAAGAAGCGATTGCCGACGCGCAGCAGGTGCAAAAAATGGGTATTCAGCTTCCTGAAGGTTATGTGCAGCAGCTGGTAAATGAAGATGCAGGAAGTAATTAATGAAGCAAAACGGATGTAACCTCTGGCAATACACAAAAATTCAGATTTTTCTAATTCAATAATTCCTGCTAATTTTTGCGGATCAAATTACATTACCATGAAGAACCACCTCTTGCTTGCTGCACTTTTATTGATTGCTTCAACAGCATTTACAGTTACAAATCCGGCAGGCAACAACAACAAAGCAGCCACTGATTTCCCTTCCATAAAAATTGGCAACCAGGTATGGATGACAAAAAACTGGGACTACAAAACTCCCAAGAGCTGGTATTTCGAAAATGATTCCATCAACAATTTAAAATATGGCCGGTTGTATTATTTCAGCAATGCATTGGCGGCAGCACCTCCGGGCTGGCACCTTCCTTCTCTTGATGAATGGCAGGAATTGATCAACTATTTCGGTGGCGATGAAAAAGCATTGCCGGCATTGATGGATGGCGGCACTTCCGGTTTAAACCTGATGATGGGTGGCAATAAAAGTGCGAATATAAGCCCTACTGAAATCTACAACTTCAAAGATACGTGGGGATTTTACTGGAGTTCCACTACAGATGGTGATCAGACAGCTTATGGAATTCATTTTGAAAAAGGTAACCCATCGATAGTGAAAACTACCTACCGCCGGGCGAATGGATTTTCGGTACGGTATATCAAGGATAAATAATTTGCTTCGGCAAACCCCGCTTATTGGCCGCAAAAGCAAGCATGATCGCAAGAGTTTCAGTTTCCGCTATGTTTCTCTGGAATGAGCTTTTAAGACACCTGTACCATGTGATGTTTTCAAAGTGCATATAGGCTATGGTATCATGCCTAAGATAACGGAAAACGTATAGGAAAAAAGTGATGGAGAATGTAAGAGGAATGGCCTATAACAACTAACTATTCCTGTATGATGAATCATGTCCCTGGTTGTGTGCTATACTTGATTTGAAAAATGCGGGTTATTTTTTTTTCGAAATAACTGAATGCAGATTGCAGGTGAATATTTGCCTCGTCGCTTACTATTGTTCCTAATTCCCAATGCAATCCTTCTATTGCAATCGAATATGCATCGGGAGATTTGACGTACAATTCTTTCGCGAGGTAAAGAATTGTTTCCGGCGATTGCAAATGGGAGGAGTAAAAAAAATGGCGGGCTGCTTTTATGCGATGCATCTGAAATCCGTTGGGCAAAGCAGTATGAGAAGCATCTGCAAAAAACACAGTATCATATTTATGCACGAGTTCAGCATCTTCAATCTGTAACTGGTAGCGGGTTTCAACATCAATCTGTGGGAACCGCGATGCCAGTTCAGCAAACATCCAACCCAGTCCGTCATCACTTCGCCCACTGTTCCCAATGCCAATCAGCAGCACTTTTGCTTTTTCAGTTGCTGTATTTTTCATCAATCAGTTTTCCAAGATGATTGTACAACTCCGCGTGTAATGGCATTTTGCCCATAGCTTGCGTGGCGCAGCTCAAACAAGGATCATAAGCTCTTATTGCCACTTCTACCTGGTTCAGCATACCATCTGTAATGTTTCCGCTCCGGCTGATTACGTTATTAGCTACCCATCGCACAGCAGTATTCATTGCATCATTGTTATGTGTGGTAGAAACAATCAGGTTGCAACGCGTGATCATTCCTTTCTCATCCACTTCATAATGATGAGTGAGTGTGCCTCGCGGTGCTTCAATAATTCCGATCCCTTTTAACCGCGGCGTGCCTTTTCTTATGAGGTCGTTACCCATCAATTCCGGATCGTGTAACAGTTCTTTTATCACTTCAGCACAGTGCAGTATTTCGATCAGGCGTGCCCAGTGAGAATACATGGTGCTGTTGTTCACTTTCTTTCCTGTAAACGCGATAAAGTCCTGCCGTTCTTTTTCAGCTAAGGGTGTAGGAATAAAATCACACATGTTCATTCTTGCCAGCGGTCCAACGCGGTTCCATCCGTTCTCCCTGCCTACTTTTTTCAGGTAAGGGAATTTCATGTACGACCATTGCGCCACTGCTTCAGAAAAATATTCCTGGTACAGATCAGTTGCGATATCATCGAGTGTGATGTTGCCTTCACTGTCTATTGCCCTCAGCTTTCCATCGTATAAATCAAGGCCTCCTTCATCGTTCACCATTCCAAGATGGCCGGATGGAAACGCTGCAAACTCATCCAGGAACTTCCTGTTCTTTTCATGATAATCTTTCATGAAATTTACGATGGCCTGCGACCATTCTATCATGGTATCAATGTTCTCAATGCTTTTCCCATTCAGAAAGTAATCGCGCTCTTCTTCTGTCAATGTCTTATGTACACCGCCCGGAACCGCGAGGATGCCATGAATTTTTTTGCCGGCTACGGCTTTGATAATTTCCTGTCCGAACTTGCGCATGGTGATACCCTTGATCGCCAACTCCCTGTTCTCCACTGCAACTGCAATCACATTTCTTTTTTCTACCGGAGCATCCATTCCAAACAGCAAGTCGGGAGATGCGAGGTAGAAGAAATGCAATGCATGCGACTGAAATATTTGTCCGAAGTGCATCAGCCGGCGAAGCCTGGTGGCTGTGGGTGAAAGATCTTTCGGATCAACACCTTCCAGTTGATCAACCGCTTTTGCCGCAGCAAGGTGATGACTTACCGGACAGATTCCACAAAGCCTTTGCACCAACACAGGTGCTTCCCAATATGGATGGCCCTGAATAAACCTTTCAAATCCTCTGAACTCAACTATATGAAAAAAGGAGTCTTTCACTTGTCCGTATTCATCCAGATGTATGGTGACTCTTCCGTGGCCTTCCACCCTTGTAACCGGATCAATGGTTATTTTTCTGTTCATAACAGTTTCGTGTTAGTCATATTTAAATTCAGAATAGAGAATGGAATATTCTTCACCCCAAAGCAGGTTTTTCACTGCTTTCCAGATATGGTTGGCATCAGGAGGGCAACCAGGAATGTAGTAGTCAATCTTCACAATTTCGTTGCAGGCATATACACGATCCAGCATTTTAGGCAGGTCTTCATGATAAGGAACGATGGTGTTACCAGCTTCACTGGTTACTGAATTCAGATAGGCTTCTTCCAGGCATTCACCTAACGGAATGGCATTTCTCATGGTAGGCAATCCTCCCCAAACGGAACATTCACCAAGCGCGACAAGTATATCACAATGTTCTCTGAACAGTCGTAGTGTTTCTACATTATCTGAATTGCAGCAACCCCCTTCAATCAAACCGATGTGACAGCGTGTGGTAAAATTTTTAAAATCTGTAAGCGGCGATTTAGCAAAAGATACCAGTTCAATCACATCCAGTAATTCAGTGTCAATATCAAGCAGCGACATGTGGCATCCAAAGCAACCGGCTAATGAAACAGTGGCCACCATTTTTTTCTCCATGGCTACCAGGCGTTTTGTGAGCACAGGTTTTTTGTTGTAATCTTTCTGCGTCGATTCAAGGTCGAACTTCCGGTCGCCGAATGGTTCCGACTGGTTTACGCCCCGGATAATGATGGCGCCGGTAGGGCAAACTTTCATCGCGTTGAGCGCCTGCTCATCTGTCAGGCGGGCTTCCTGCTCATAGTCGATGCCCACAAAAGTTTCATTGCCTCTGTTCTGATAAGTAAAAACTTTTTTTCCATCGGTGGTTGTCACATCCACTACGCATCGCATACACTTGATGCAGCGGTTGTGTTCCATCACCATTCTGCTGGGCTTAAAATCGATGAGGCGGTCCTTAAATAAATGCTGAAAACGGGTGGAAGAAACGCCGAGTTCATAGCCCATATGCTGAAGGTCGCAGTTACCACTTTTTTCACAGGCCGGACAGATGTGGTTTCCCTCGGCAAACATCATTTCCACCAATGCCTTGCGGGTATCCATCAACTCCGGCGTATTCACTGCTACCGAAAGGCCTTCGGATACCTTTTCCGTACACGCCGGTCCGAATTTACCGTTGATTTTACACGTGCAAACCCTGCAAGTGCCGAGTGGTGGCTCAATGTGTTCGTAGTAACAAAGTGATGGTATAAAGATGCCATTCTCTTTGGCAGCGAGCATCAGGTTTTTTCCTTCTTCCGCCTGAAAACTTTTCCCATCAATAGTTATGTTGATCATTTTTGACATAACACTTTATGTTTTGTATTGCTCGTATGCTGCTGTTGCCGCTTCCATGTCAAACTTCAGGTTTAACCCATTAAAATCTTTGTCGAGTTTGCCGGCGAAATAATGATGGAATTTATCCATCGCTTGGATCAAACTGTTGGTGGCCGTCTTGCCAAGTCCGCACCTGCTGGTATTTTTCATAATCGTACCCCAGTTTTTTAAATCCTGCAAATCAGCTTCATTGGCAAGTCCGTTATCGAGTCGTTCCAGCTTGCGTTGAATGATAAAGTTGCCCGCTCTGCACGGTGTACAGATGCCACAGGACTCGGATTTGAAAAATTCGGAATAATTCAACAGCACTTTTACGAGATCACGTTGTTTGTTGAAGACCATAAATGAACCACCGCACCGTATATCTTTTCTTGCCATAAGGTCCAGCATGGAAATACGACGGTATTTTTCCTTAACAGAAATACATTCGCCTGAAGGTCCGCTGATCTGAATGTAAAACGGATCTTCCGCTTCGCAGAGTTCAAGCAATTCAGCTACCGTCATTCCCCATTCAATTTCGTAGATGCCGGGCAACTTACAATCACCGGAAACGCTGATGAGTTTAGTGCCGGGTGAACCGGGAATGCCAAGTTGCAGGTAAGCTGCTGAACCCATTTCAATGATGCGCGCTGCGGCGCAAAAGGTTTCTACATTGTTGATGACAGTGGGTTGTTGCAGATATCCTTTCTCTACCGGGAAAAACCATTTTGTGCGGGGTTCGCCACGCTTACCTTCCAATGATTCAAGCAGTGCAGTTTCTTCGCCGCACACATAGGAGCCGGCGCCCAACTGAATCCTGATTTCAAAATCAAAACCCCTGATCTGACCGCAATCTTTTCCTAATAAGCCGGCTTTTTTGTAATCATTGATGGCTTCATCCAGTTTGTTCTTCAACCACCGGTACTCGCCACGCAAATAAATAATTCCGTTAGATGCGCCGATAGTATATCCGCAGATAAGCATGCCTTCAATCAGCGATTTTGCCTGCGTACTCATCAGTACGCGGTCTTTGAAAGTTCCGGGTTCCCCTTCATCAGCATTGCAGATCACAAATTTGGATGCCTGTTGTTGTTTTTTTGCTGCACTCCATTTTTTCCAGGTAGGAAAATTAGCACCACCACGTCCGGCCAGTTCAGTTTTTTTCAGCTCTTCTAAAACACCTTCAGCACCCATTACCTGCGCTTTTGCCAGCGCTGCTCCGGCTGTAAATGGTTTGAAGAAAACAGTTTTATCATCGGCCGGTGTATAACGAATGTGATCAGCTGGTGTATCGCAAATCGATTCGGGCAACGATCCGTTTTTGAGCGCTGCAATGGTATCTTTTACCTTGATTGCATTCAGGTTGGTGAAAGGATAGAAATTGATGAGTGCCGATGGTTCCTGGTCGCTGAGTCCGATACAAGGCGTAAGAAAAAGCCCGAATGTGCCTGTTCGATCTACTGAACCGAAAGTGGCACCTGTTTCTCTTTCAAAAGTTTCTTTGATACGTTTGAATCCTTTGAGATCAGCAACAATGCTGTTATTGAGATAAATAGTGAATTTGCCGGACGGTTTACGGTGAAAGAAATGATAAAAGGAAACCACGCCTTCCACTTCAATTTCTGAAAGATTGAATCTGAGTGCAAGTGTTTTTATATCATCATCCTGAATACATCCGTTGCGCAGTTGTAATTCCCACAAATGATTCAGCACTTGAGTTTGTGGCGGTTCTTTCCGTATGCTAAGATTATCATCAGCCATAATCACTGAATGTTTAGTTAAAATGCGCAACTAAACTCCCTCAATTATAGAGCGGGGAATATGATAATTGTCATCATTGCAACTGATTTTGAACATATGTTTCTAATTTGAAAGTTGCATCAGCTTTGTATTTACGGGTAAAACTGATGTAGTGAAAACCTGCGATGCATGCTGACTCATTTCTTCCATTCATTTCCTGATAAGGCTGCCTGATTCAGCTAAATGATTTTTATCATGCAGGGATATGATTTTTGTTAATTGCCTGGCGTACCCGGTTTTGTAATATTGGCAGTCAATAAAATAAATTGCCATGAAAAAAATAATGAGCCTGAGTCTGCCGTCAGTTTTGATACCCTTATCTGGTTTTGCTCATCCTGGTCATGGTATTACGGATGGATACACCATCACCCATTATTTTGCAGAACCGGAACACCTGGTTGTTATACTATGCGCGGCTGTTCTGATTATTGCGGGTTCTGTTTTTTTCAGAAAGAAAGAAAAGCGTAATGATTTGTAAGGAGGGTAATGTTCTGAAACCACTAAAGAATCAGTCGAATTTAAAATGCAAAACGTGCATTGTTTTTTTTGTGAATGATTGTAAAAATAATTTTCTATGTGTGCAACCTGTGGATGTGAAAGCAATGGCAATGTAATGATGTATGTTCCTCGTCCTCTTCCTGTGCGTGAACAACTCCATTTTGAGCTGGAACCAGATCAGGTTAATCACCAGTATCATCACCATGTGGATGAACATCGGCATCTACACCAAAAGACAATCGTTTCAGTTGAACAGGATATTTTACAGGAGAACAATCGTCTTGCACAAAGAAACCGTGGTTACTTTAAAGACAGGAATATACTCGCCATTAACCTGGTGAGTTCACCCGGATCGGGTAAGACTGCATTGCTGGAAAAAACTTTAACAGATCTTAAAAGGAAGTTTGATTTTAATGTAATTGAAGGCGATCAGCAAACCAGTCTCGATGCAGATCGCATTTATGCAACCGGCACAAACGTAATTCAGATTAATACCGGGAAAGGGTGTCACCTTGATGCACATATGGTGCTGCACGCAATTGACGGGATGAAGCTGAATGAAGATGCTGTGTTGTTCATTGAAAATGTGGGCAACCTTGTTTGTCCGGCCATGTTTGATCTGGGCGAAAAGGAGAGAGTGGTGATTATGAGTGTTACTGAGGGCGAAGACAAGCCTTTAAAATACCCGGAGATGTTCCATTCTTCTACGCTTTGCATCATCAACAAAACGGACCTCTTACCTTACGTTCCTTTTAATATGGAAAAAGCAAAGGCGTATGCAAGAAGAATCAATCCTCAACTGGATATTATAGAAGTCAGTTGTCTTACCGGAGAAGGATTACCGGATTGGTATAACTGGTTGCAATCGAAAGTAGTTGTTCGCGAACCTGTTTAAAGCATTTTGATGAAAACATATTACATCCATATCGGAGGATTTGCACAAGGCGTTGGTTTCCGTCAACAAATATTCCCGATAGTGATGGAAACTTGCAGGGTTGAAATACGAGAAGGCGAATCCAGCCTTGTTAACTGACTACAAAAAAATGAGTTATGTGTTTAGCTATTCCCGGTAAAATAATTTCCATCAGTAATACGACTGACGAAACATTCAGAACAGCAAAGGTCTCATTTGGAGGTATTACCAAGGAAGTGAATCTCTACCTGGTAGATGATGTCAGGATAGATGATTATGTATTGGTGCATGCAGGAGTGGTGATCAGCAAAGTAGATGAAGCGGAAGCTAAAATGACCCTTGAGTATTTAAAGATAATCGGAGAAGCAACATTGCCGGAGAACGAATGAATGATTTTATCATTCATGAACCGGCAACAAAATGTTGTCAAATTATTCTTTGTGTGAACTATCGTTGAGACGCCGGCATAAAATTAAACATCCAGCGAATTCCGAACTTGTCTAAACAGCAACCCCAGTAACCCCACGATTCCTCGCGCATGGGCGCTATGTCAGAAGCACCGTCTGATAAGGCATTGAACAAATTATCAGTTTCTTCCTTGCTGTCTGGTTCGAGATTGATGGTGGTATTGTTGCCGATAACGATCTTGTGTCCCATGCTCTCCAGCATATCCGTGCCCATAATGTGAATGCCTCCTAAAATAGGTAAGGAAGCATGCATCACACTATTACCATCTTTTTCCGAAAGAGATGGCATGCCAGGAGGAGTCGGTGCATCTTTCATACGAATGATTGGTGCCTGATACTCTGTTTTGAAAACTGATTTGTAGAAATCAAATGCCTCCTCTGTGTTGCCCTGAAAATTCAGGTAGATTGAAATTTTTGCCATGCTCCGTTTAATTTAATGAGTATGAATTTTTGTTTCGGTTAGTTGCAAAAATATAATTTTATTTCACTGGCATATCACGATGTGCAAACGACTAAAGCAGGCGGTTCATTTTTATGACTATTCACCACATCTTCAACTTTATTCAGGGTTCACTAATTGAACGCACGCGCTCTTCCCAACACGAAAATCAATACATTCACAACATTATGGAAACGCCGGATTCCGCACCCAATCCTGAACTTTTACTTCAATTGGTAAGTATGCAAATGCCTTATGGAAAATATAAAGGCACCTTGCTTTGCGATTTGCCCGTGTATTATCTCGAATGGTTTCAGCGCCAGGGATTTCCGCAAGGAAAGCTGGGCATCTTGCTCGCTACCATGTATGAAATCAGGCTGAATGGTTTAGAGAAACTGTTGACGCCGTTGCGTGAGCGTTATTAGTCGCAGTCAAAGTCTTAGGTCTTCAAGTCTTAGGTCTTCAAGTCTTACGTCTCTTGGTCATTGGTCATTAAGTGTAGCTTCACACCATGAAAACTTCCACCCTTCATGAACTAAAAGCAGAACTGAGTCAGGTGCCTGCTGCGCAGTTACTCGCTTTGTGCCTGCGAATGGCACGGTTTAAAAAGGAAAATAAAGAATTGCTGACCTACCTGCTTTTTGAAGCGGATGATGAACAAGGATATATTGAAAATGTAAAGATATATATTGACGAACAGTTTGCTGATATTCCGGAACATAACAACCTTTACCTGGTGAAGAAAAGTTTGCGGAAAATATTACGGGGTGTCAATAAATACATCCGATACTCAGGTGATAAAGCGACAGCGCTTACTTTGCTGATTTACTATTGCACAATATTAAAGCGCTCAGGTATTTCCATTCATAAAAGTGTCGCGCTCACCAATCTTTATGAAGCACAGTTGAAGAAGGTTCAGAAATTATTACCGGCATTGCATGAAGATCTGCAGTATGATTTCCGGAGGGAAATTGAAAGGCTGAATTAAAGAAGGTTGAATGGTACCTGGTTTCATTCTTTACCCACCACAATTTTTTATCACACTGTTGTTTGTAGAAAAAATAGGAAGGAAATAAATTCCGGAGGGCAACTCCTGCAACTCAAATGTGACAATTTTTGAAAATTCCTTTTGCTCAATCAATTCACCAAATACATTTCTCAATTCAGCAGTCACGGGAAATGAATAATCACTTATTTGTATAGTGATCTTTTCTCTTGCCGGATTCGGATACACTTCAACATTAAAATTTGCTACCGGAGCATTTATGACTGTGTAATATTTGCATACTGTTGTGTCGGAACAATTTCCGTTGGTAAAAACAGCAGCATAAGTCCCTGCTTGTATCGGAATGAAGATGGTTTGATCAGCACCAGGAATGGGTAAGCCACTTTCACATAAAATCCATTGTATGCTTCCATTGCCTGTAGCAAAAAGTGTATCATTGGATTGCATCACGGCGGCATTAATTATTGTTTCCGTAAGATGCAGTGTAACCAAAGAATCACAACCGGAGTTGCTGATCAAAGCAGCGCTGTAATCACCGGCAGTATTTAAAGTCATTCCATTGAAGAGAAATGTTTCGCCTTCGCAAATGTTTTCGGAAATCTCTGTATTCATGATAGGCAGCACTTCAAGATGTAATGTTATCATGGAATCGCAACCGGTAGTGGCCAACAGATTAGCCATATAAGTTCCTGTTGAATCAATTTCATTTCCATTAAATGGAAAAGTATTGCCTTCACAAATCGTTGCATTCAATATTGTTTCATAGTTCGGATGAACTGTCAGTGTTAACGTTATGGTGGAATCGCAACCATTGCCTGCAACCAAATGCACTGTATAAATTCCTGCATCAGTCAACGTGCTTCCTTCAAAAAGATAATTATCTCCTTCGCAAATGGCGGCTATTACATTATTGTTTGCAGAAGGCAACACCGTTAAGTGTAGTGTTACAATAGAATCACAGCCATCGCTTGCTGTCAGGTAATCAATATATTCGCCTGACATCGTTTGATATTCACCGGAAGCAAAAATGCTGTCGCCGGTACAAATAGTCGCATTGATGGAGGTTTCGGCAGGAATGCAACTGTTGAGTTGCAACACAAAGCAATCGCTCGTTCCCAGAATGGACGTCAGATTATAAACTGCAATCCCCGGATCAAAGTCAATGGTTTGTTCGAATCCACCTGCCATAGTGATGCGACCTGCATCATCCGCATGAATAGAATTTCCGATAGAAGAAGAATTGATTGTTCCAAACCCATAGGCGTTAACGAAAGTACCGGAGCTGTTTAGTTGCAGGTAAAAAATATTTGTGCTGCCTGGTCCGTTGATGGTGTAATTACCAGCACCGGGATCAAAATCCACTGAACCGGAAAATCCTCCCGTTAAAAAATAATCACCCGACATTGAAATATCAAGTTCTCCTAATTGATCATTAAATGTTCCACCAACAGCGCCTGCCCAATTGAGACTTCCATCAGCATTCATCCGTGCAATAAACACATCGTAATTTCCATTGCTGGTAAGATTATAAGTTCCGGCTCCCGGACTAAAATCTGTAGTACCCTGAAAAACACCGCAAACGCCCACATCACCGTTGCTGTGAAGATCAATGGATTTTACCCATTCATCATTGTCACCATTAAAAATATCGACCCACACAAAATTTCCATTCGCATCTAACTTCAATAAAAATGCATCGGAAGAAAAATTGGTCGCGGATTTGGATTGTATGCCGGTTCCGGGATTAAAATCGCAGGTACCCCAGAATTCTCCACCTGCAATAACATTGCCTGTAACATCTACATCAATATCAAATGCAAGGATGGAAGAAGTTCCGCTGATGGATTTCGCCCAGATAAAATTTCCGGCAGTGTCTAATTTTAAAAAGAATGTTGCGTCAGCACCTGTAGCTGAAAGATTATAAACTCCTGTTCCCGGATCAAAATCTACAGTACCCTGAAAGTAGCCAGTGGCATACACGAATCCATCCTGTTGCACCAGGCCTTCAATGAAGTCAGCACCGGTGCTCCCGAATTTGGACGCCCACAGAAGATGGCCATCAGTGGAATAAGCGGCAATAAAGCCTCATCACCTCCAGCAGCAGTCAGGTTGTAGGTGGCAGGAGATGGATCGAAGTCAACAGTGTTTTGAAATTTTCCCCCTGTATAAATCGTGTTATTCACGTCCACACAAATGTTACTGGCGTTATCATAACCTGTTCCGCCCACAGTTTTGCCCAAAGAAAATTGCCGGACACATCGAGCTTGCAAATAAAATTATCAGTTAATCCGGCTGAAGTAAGGTTGAAGGTCGCTGCTGAGGGATTGAAGTCAACGGTGCTCCAGAAAATTTCCTGCTTCATAAATATTTCCTGCGGCGTCTTCCGCCACCTGGTACACAGCTTCAGCATCACTTCCACTTTGCCTGATAGCCCAGCCAAAATCCTGCGCACAGATTGGAAGGCAACGAACAAGCAGGCCGAACAATAGTAAATGTCTGATCATGAATTTAATTGTTGCAATGTAAATTTAAGGGAATATGTGAAGTTTGATTGAATTTTGAATCGCGTAAATCGTTACCCTGCAGTAGTGATTTTTAATTTTAATTTTGAACAGATAACATTTCGAAACACCTGCATGCACTAATTCATCATCCATTCACGATAGAATAAATTGATAAAACCCTTAACGGTTATGCGACAAAAATTCAGCATCATCACACTCGGCGTACATGATTTTCAGCGCGCACTTGATTTTTATGAAAATGGTTTGGGCTGGAAAAAGTCAGGTGCAGGAAACGACAACATTGCCTTCTTCCCGTTAGGAGGAATGGTATTGGCACTTTATCCACGGGAATTATTGGCGGAAGATGCAACAGTTAATCATGAAGAAACGGATTCCCGGGAATCACGATTGCCTACAATGCAACCTCTGAAGCAGAAGTGGATGAAGTATTGAATCAAGTGGCGCAACTTGGTGCAACAATTATTAAGCCTGCACAGAAAGTTTTCTGGGGCGGTTACAGCGGTTATTTTAAGGATCTTGACGGACATTTATTTGAAGTGGCTTACAATCCATTTTGGGAAATGGATGCAGCAGGTGATTTGCAACTTCCTGAATTAATTTATGCAGGGATGAACAATAAACATAGCAACCACGGTTACTTTCATTGCCAGCTAATCATTTTGAAAACGAGTCGCTCATGGGAACATACCATAGCATTGTTTTGCTACTCAAAAAAAACCACTTGTCACTTATTGAACAGTAATGGAAAGAAAAGTGATACTCTATATAGCAATGAGCCTGGATGGCTATATTGCTAAACAGGATGGTGACATCCAATTTTATCAATGGTTGAACAGGCAGGAGAGGGATTATGGTTATGCCGCATTTAATTCGACAGTGGACATTGTTATTTGGGAAGAAAGACTTATGATAAAGTATTGACCTTTGGAATTGATATGCCGCATGCTGACAAAAAAGTCTTTGTTATAACACGCACTCCCCCGTTTACCTATCGGGAACATTACCTTTTATTCCGGTGAATTAAAAGACCTGCTTGAAAATCTGAAAGCAGAAGAAGGCCGTCACATTTATATTGACGGTGGATCAGAACTGGTGAATTCATTATTGAATGAAGGGTTGATTGATGAACTTTACATTTCCATAATTCCTGTATTGCTAGGTGAAGGAATTGCATTGTTCAAACAGGGTTGTCCGGAAATGAAATTGAAGCTGCTGGAATCGAAATCATTCCGAAAAGGGACTCGCGCAGTTGCATTTGGAAGTGCTTCTGTAATTGATTGAAAAAAGCGAACGGATAAATTTTATAATCTATGGATGTAATGGTAACAGAGCGCCTGATTCTTTGTCATCTTGCTTTGGATGATGCACCGGACACGGATATGCCACCGAATCTGCAACAGCGACTCTTGAATATGGTAAGGTAAAGATTGGACTGAAACGAATTGTTGCCATCACGAATGATGACAATGTGCACTCGATACGACTGCTTGAAAAATAGGGCTGCGGTATGAGAGGAAGATCAAATTCGAAGCGGAGGCACAAGAACTATTATTATTTGCGACCGCATAATTTTCTCCGCTATAAAAATGCATCAATTACATTTGCGCAAAAAAGTATCCTTTGGAAAACAATCACTTTGACATCATTATTATCGGAGGCGGCATTGTTGGGCTTGCAGCGGCGTATAAAATCAACAGGAAATATCCTTCCAAAAGATTCTTGTTCTTGAGAAGGAAACAGCAGTCGTTGCTCATCAGACCGGCCACAACTCCGGCGTAATTCATTCAGGGTTGTATTATAAGCCCGGTTCTTACAAAGCAAAAAACTGCGTGGATGGCCGAAGAGAACTGGTAGCTTTTGCCAAAGAGCACAGCATCAAACATGATATCTGTGGAAAGGTTGTAGTGGCTACACATGCCTCAGAACTGGCGCATATGAACAAAAGTCTTCAACAATGGCCTTGCGAATGGTGTGGAAGGCATTGAAAAAATTAATGCCTCGCAAATCAAAGAAATTGAACCATACTGCACCGGCATTGAAGGTTTATGGGTTCCATGCACCGGTATTATTGATTATGCAGAAGTCTCCCGTAAATATGTAGAGCTGATTGAGAATGGTTTTCCCGGCAGTAAAGTATTGACCGGACATGAAGCAATTGCTTTTGAAAAATATTCAGATGCAACAACTGTTATTACGCCGAAAGGTAAATTCACAGGAACCTATCTCATTGCCTGTGCGGGCTTGCAAAGTGACCGTGTAGCAAAGAAGGAAGGCGCGAAAATAGACACAGCCATTGTGGGTTTCCGTGGCGACTATTATGATCTCACGGAGAAAGGAATGCGTAAAGTGCGCAATCTCATTTATCCTGTTCCTGATCCTAAGTATCCTTTTCTTGGTGTCCACTTCACCCGCATGATACATGGCGGCACTGAATGCGGACCGAATGCAGTTTTTGTCTTTAAGCGGGAAGGTTATGGCAAAACAGATTTTTCATTGAAGGATACTGCAGATGCATTTTCATTTGGAGGCACGTGGAAGTTTTTTTGCGAAGAACATCAAGTTTGGACTTGATGAATACCATGGATAACTTTCTCAAAAGATTTTTCTTAAAACGATTGCGCAAATTAATTCCCGACCTGCAACTCGACGACCTCACTCCCGGACGTGCCGGCGTGCGTGCGATGGCACTTGCTCCTGCGGAGAAATGATCGATGATTTTAAAATTGAAGTGAATGGAAATGCCATTCATGTGTTGAATGCTCCTTCACCTGCGGCTACTGCTTCTTTGGCTATTGGAACCGCTATCGAAGGTATGGCCAGCGAACATTTTTCATCTGAATTAAATCTCCATTTTCTTTTAATCAGCGTTGGGTCAATGCTTCCGAAAAAAATTCTGATTGATTGGTAGCTAAAACATTTATTCAAGCGACAGAAAGGAACAGGAGAAAGGTGCCCCTTTGAGAGGCCACGGGGTGATCCCGATTTCCTTATGTTATGAAATATTGTTTCATTGCTTCAGCAGTTTAAACGACTTTGTTGATTGCTGATCCTTCGCCTTCAAAAAATACCACCCGGTTTCCAGCATTGAAAATTTTGTTGTTCAATGTGTTTTCCTGTCCAGATCAACTGGCCGGCTTCATTGGACAATTCATATTTTTCATGACCGGTTGCATGTTCGATATGAATGTTCGTCGTGAAATTAGTTGGATACACAATCAAAACATCTTCATTCGATACATTCGTCAATCCTGTTTCAATAAGATTAACGCATTCAGAAGTATCAGTGCAGAATTCGTTGGAAACAATTACTGCAACTGTTCTGTTAGAAATATTTCCACCAGCACCCACGCCGGCTGCACCACCACCGCCAAGGTTCGGATTGGGAACAGAGGATCCATTTTCACCACCTGATGCGGAAATCAACTGATCGACACTTGTGGTCCCCTCTGCACTGCCATTTCCTCCTGTGCCTACGGTTGCTTCAAGCACGCTCATTGGCGTTACGGTATATTCGCCCATCGCGTAGCCGCCGCCGCCGCCGCCGCCGCCATTGTCCACCGGTTCCACCGGCACCCAACTTCTTCTATAGTGATTTTAGTTACATTTTCAGGAAATAGTGAAAGTACCTGATGCGGTAAATATTGCGTGCCACTTAGAGACATTGCGGCATTGGCTGCTAACACCGTTAGGATAAAGAGTATTATTTTTCATGAGTGTCGTGATTTGATTTTGTAGTCTATTGCAAGTTAACGGATATTTGATGGCATTGAAAGTTGCAACAAAATGGAATGAATTCAAGTGATGGGGCCATGATATTGTCATCAGTTTTTTGAGCAAGCATAAAATGCTATTAATTTTAACACCGATTCATTGTACATCAATTTTCAATGGGATGATTAAATGGGTATGGGTTTGTTTTATTTACTGCCGGTAATTACTATGGACCAGCATGCACAACTGCCTGTGGTTTCAATTTCAATCATTTTGTATGTTGTATTGCGAGATGAAGACGCTTAAACCCATTCAACAATCAAAGTTACGTTTGTCAAAAATGTGCTGGGAGCATTGGAAACAAGGACATCAAAAGGCAGTAATGAAACGCATAGGACAGGCACGTATTTATACGGCGTAAACACTTTATAGGAAGTATTTGATACAGCTTCATTAAGCTGGTTCAGCACGCAGGGGAACAACGGGGGTGGTTTCAGCGTTGACAAGACTGAAAGACAACGAGAATTATTACAGAAAGCCCAGTACTGGCAAAAATTATGCTGGTCCAAACTTTCGACGAGGAAAGGAAGATGGCAGCACACGCAAAGTTTGCACGGTACCATGGTTTATATTGATGGCTCGCTCTTTTATGAAAGAAGTGCATTGAGTTTTTGGATGATGGCGTACGACACTGCTTGTTTCAACTATTATCATTTTCCTTATCAGGAAGATTTGCTTACACCAACAGCTTACCTGAAAAAGTTTGATGCTGACCGTGAAGGGAAAATTATCAGGAACTTCACCGGTGCTGTGCTTCACCTGTCAGATTATGAAATGGATTACTTTTCCAAATACCTTTTACAAATTGGATTTACAGTCGGGTGCTGCTGATTTTTGTTTTAACAAGTAACAAGCAATTCACTTTTACATTGAAACATCGCGCTGATGAAGATTCATTAGTGCTTGGCTCTATTGAAGCAAATTTTTCAAGCAGGAAAAACACAATTGATATTTCGCCTAATGCAGGCGTCATGCAGATAAGAAAAGCGGATCACTGAATTTCAAATAGCAGTGATAGATTGCTCGGCCGGAAATGTTTAACG